>CAZDXU010000206.1:0-2276 GCA_964509585.1 uncultured Actinomycetota bacterium
GATACACAAAAACAGGAAGAACAGAATAAATCCCAGGCCGGCAGCGCTTCTTCTGGCCGGAGCATTATCCTATTTTGTGACCGCAATAATCTATTATTCCATCTATATGACAGGACTTCATTATAAGCTGCCCATACAGTTCATCCAGTTATTCCTGCTGTACATTTTTGCAGCCCTGGTCATTCTCTATACCAGGAAACCTAAGATAGGCTAGTAGCCCTTAGCTTCACCCATCTTAAAAAACTATCTGTTATTTTACTGGAGATTGCAAAAGGCCTGTTTCTATCAATACGTCTTTTTGTACCGGCTGTTTTATTCCTCCGAAAGATAGGTGATTAAAAGCGTGATGTCTTCCAGCTGATATACCAGTATATCATAAATGCCGTCTCCGTCAGCTGTCTCGGGCATCTCAAAGTAGAGACACACCTGGTACCTGTCAATAGCATGGTCCAGCGCATTCTGGAGATCATTTTTAAGTATGGCTCCCGCTATGGTGAAATCTTTTTTCTCAAAGTTTGCCAGCTCGACGCCTTCAATATTAAAAATATCTGTATCTACGGACCTGGGCCCATAGTAGACTGCTTTTATCACTAAAGGCCCGTATGTCCTGAAAGGAGTGCCTTTTACTTCGCTGCATACAGCGCTTAGCTTTGCCTTTGTTATAGTCTGCCCTGAAAAGCCGCTTATATCAAAACTTGCAAAACCCTTACACTGCACATTTTTATCCCCGTCATCCCCTACATATATTTTACTCCAGTTTAATGCTCTTTCCTCGGTCATAAATCCGCCTTCGCTTATAGCTGCGGGAGCCTCAGCAGTAATTTCTTCCAGCAGGGGCGCTTCTTCCGCCGGTTCCTCTTCCTGGTCATCTGCCGGTTCATTATCTTCTTCTGGATCTTCTTCTCCGCCTGGTTCCGGTTCGCTGTTTTCATCTTCCTGCTCCCCTGCCTGTTCCCCGGCATCATCTACCTCCTGCTCCGGAGCACTGTCATCATCCCGGGATACCGCATCCTGGTCCCCCGGATCTTCCGCCGCGTCCTGGCCTCCTCCGGACTGCTGTCCGTTTGCTGAATCATCTTCCTCCCCGGATCCTTCCATCTCCAGGCTTTCCTTATCTGCAAGCGCTTTCCTTATCAAGGCCCTCCTGCCGCATCCTGCGGACAGGACAGCTGTCATAAGGAATAATAGAATAACTGCCAGTATAAACATGCGGTATGCCAAATTTTTACCAGACATATCTTCCTTTCTGTACTGATCAAAAAAAGATAGTATCAATATTATAACAGCTTAAGATATCTTCAAATTATATTCTTTAAAAATTAATAAATTTAATGTTTTCTGCTTCCAGCAGCATCTGCTGTCATTCATCAAGATGGGATTTCCTTAAAGCCGGATCCGGAAACTCATTAATTATAAATATATTAATTTATTTATTGTAATTATTATTTAATATATTATAATATGTATAATAATAATTATATTTAATTTATTATGAATAAAATATACAAAACACTTTTAAAAAGAAGTCCGGGGTTTACTCTTGTAGAGCTGATAGTGGCTATAAGCGTGATGAGCGTCCTCTCAGGAGTGGCCATACCCAGCTACATCACATTAAATAACAGGTCAAAAGAGTCAGGCACCGAATCGGTGATGCGAAATACCGCCACCGCCCTTGAGATGTTCAAGATAGACAATGACAGGTACCCGCTGACAGAAGAGGGCATTATATCGCTGGAGGAAAATGGGTATTTAAAAGAGGTGCCTGAAAAAGACCTCTGGAAAAACCAGTTTGCCTATGTCTCAGAAGATGGTTATTCCTATATTTTCCAGAGCTATGGTGTAGACGGAAGGGGAGATACAGATGATGACATAATCTTCAGCAACGGCACCATGATAGCCGATGGCGGCTATGGAAGGCCCGGCACTCAGACAGGCTCAGCCAGGAATATGGTGGTGGGCCTTTCATTAGACGAAGGTTCTGGATACACAATCAGCTATGGCGACATAGAGGGCACGATCTCAGGCGCGGAATGGACAGACGGCTTCTCTGGTACAGCCCTTAAATTCGGAAATATTAATGAGGACGGCCTATACAGCTATGCCTCATTGCCTGACAGCGGACCTCTTGACCTGACCACAGAAGGGACTTTGCAGGCATGGATCAATATAGATTCGATAGAAAAGTTCAGCGGCATCATACATAAGGGCGATAAAAGGGATTTCTCTGACGAGGCCTATACCCTGCAGTTCTACAACAGGAAGCTTACCCTGGCCTT
>CAZDXU010000207.1:0-5405 GCA_964509585.1 uncultured Actinomycetota bacterium
ATCCATTAATAAAACAGATAAAAATCCGGCTTCAGGATTTCAGGCTGCAATTTATAGATACCCTTCTTAAGTATCTCAAAATATTCCCTGGCCTCGCTGCTTATCTTATCATACATCTTAAGGGCGTCCGAAGCCGAAGACTACCCTGGATGGCGCGGCAACGGTATAATAGACATGGTTTTAAGGATCTTATAGCAAACTTAAACCAGAAGATGGACGATACCGACAGGATAATAGAGGGCACATTTGCCAGCTCCCTTTTCAGGCGCAGGCCCGGGCCGATCGTAAGATATGCGCCGGAGGGGGAGATTATACCGGTTGCCTGCAGGAAGTGCGGGGCTGTATTTCTAACAAAAAACATCGCCTATATAGGATACAGCAAGATATATTTTGGAGATGATTATGATAAATGCCAGAAGTGCAGCGATAAAGGCCATGTAGCAAGGTATCTGAGGCCTGACAGGAACCGGTATAGAAAGGGTTTAGGAAGCTAAAAATAAGCGCTGTGATATGCCATGCGGGCTATCAGGCCTGAAACCTGCATATAAGCTCCCTTGGATAAGTCTATAGACTCTGTAAGGGACAGCACGTGATTTAATTTCTTCCTATGTCATCATGCGGAAAAGCCCGGTCTCTGAGTAAGCACCATCGCTTATTTTAAACCTTAATTATAATTTTCCATACCGGAGACCTCCCGGGCAAAATTATCTATTATTTACCTTTTTTACTTCCATCCTTTACTTTTTTTCCCCAACTCCTGCTTCTTTACAGATAAAGTCTTTATTGAGCCATATAGAATTCAGCAGGGTCTTTTTTTTTAGATTAAATTGTTATAAAGTCGTACAATAATTGTAATAATCAATTGGCCATACAGGGGAATGAAAGTAAAAAAATCATACAGGTATATTTCGACCGCAGTCTTAACCATTATCCTCATATCGGTATCAGGCATATCATGTCAAATTGAGCCGTCCCCCGGAGAAGAAGCACCCGTATCTATGGAAACTGTGCAAACCGGTGAAGAGAGCAGCATGCAAAAAGAAGTGGAACCTGAAGAAATAGAGGAAGAAGCCAGTTCTGTGAATCTATGGGTGGATGGGGCTGTTCCGGAAGAGATCAGCTTGATGGTAAATAACCGGCTGGGAGAAGCCTTTGATGAGATAGTGATGGTGGACAATGAAAAAGATTCCGATTTCCGGGCCGAGATCAATGGAGATCCCGGCAGCCAAATAGCAATATGGGCCATGGCGCCGGTGGTCTCTTTCTTTAGGGACTATGACAGCCTTTCTTATGATGATTTCAAAAGATTCTGGGCCGGCGACAATGATGCATTAAGCTATATATCGGCTGATGGGTCCCCGGCACAGCTTATTGTAACCGGGGAAGTCTTTAAGGCATTGCAAACAATTATGGGTGAAAGCATAAATGAGAATATAGAAATAGTAAGCGAAGACGAGCTTTTATTGAATATTGAGGACGATAATAGTTTTTCAATCGTCCCCTTTGACAGTATTGAAAAAAAATACAAAGTACTCGATCTTGATGATATGTCTGTCTTTGATAAAGAGCTGGACATTAACGGTTATCCATTCTCTGTAACTGTAAGCCTGGAATGTGATGACCCTGAGCTTGAGGTCATTGCAGGGGACTATTTTAAAGATATCATGATGAATAGAGACGTTGGGAAAATGACTTCTGTGATTATGACAGGGGTCACTGCACCTGCAAGGGGAAAAACAATAGGAAGAAGAATGGATGAATACGGAGTGATTTATCCTGCTGAAAAAATTGCAGACATATTGCGTGATGCTGATATAACCCATATAAGTAATGAGATATGCTTCGTAGAGGGCTGCAGCCGGGAAAACAGGTTCCCCCTTCTTTGCAGCAGCCCAGAATATATAGAACTCCTGAGGTATGTAGAAACCGATGTGATAGAACTCACCGGGAACCACATGAATGATTATGGCCCCGAATGGATGCTTTATACGCTGGAGATCTATGATAAGGAAGGGTGGCCTTATTTCGGGGGAGGAAGGAATCTGGAAGAGGCTTACCGCCCGGCGCTTTTTGAGGTAAATGGCAATAAGATCGCCTTTCTGGGTGTTAATGCATATGGCCTGGCCAGTCCAAATGAATGGGCAAGAGAAGATTCTCCCGGAGCTGCCCGCCTGAATATCTGGGATGAAGAAGCCAGGGAAAAAGATTTTGATAAAGTTGAAGGCATGGTCAGGGAATTAAAAAGAAATGGATATACAGTCATTTTTACCTTCCAGTATCAGGAAACAGAAAGATATAGCCCCACAGAGGATCAGGCCGCTGATTTTAGGAGGATTATTGACGCGGGAGCAGATATTGTAAGCGGGAGCCAGGCACATCAGCCTATGGGAGTTGAATTCAGGGGTGATGGCTTTATAAATTATGGATTGGGAAACCTATTTTTTAATATGAGGAACATCCTGGGATTGAAACAGGGGATAATAGCAAAGCATATATTTTATGAAGGCAGGCATATCAGCACCGAGATGATCACGACAATGCTCGAGAACCTGAGCCAGACACGTCTTACCACGCCTGATGAAAGAAAAGAGCTGCTTAATTCTATTTTTGCCGGAAGCATCAGATAAGTCTGCCCCTGTTTGCTATTTAAAGATTTGGCCTGCAGGCTTATGCTTTATATGCCGGGTTGTCATTGCGGTAATCCGAATCTATCCGGAATGCAGCGGAGATATGTTTAATATGCGGATTTTATTGCATCGCCTTTTTCCAATTTAGCTTCATACATTACCGAATCAGCTTCTTTTATAAGTTCATCCTGGGACATGCCTTTCCGGTACTGGCTTATGCCTATGCTGAGAGAAGTTCCTTTTCTGTCTATTTTAGAAAATCCCTTTATCATCCTGTCGGAAACAATTTTGAAAGCAGCTGCTGCGGCAAGAGTCGAGATTATCATCATAGCTGGAAGGATCTCTTTATAGGCGTCAAAATAGTCAAAAGCAAAACCAGAAGGGAGTGGGCCGAAAGCTGATCCCATGACAGACGAAGTGTGTGCTGCGCCCATGATGCTGCCAGGATGGCGTATGCCAAAATAATCAGGCAATACCAGATTTATCATCTGACAGCAAATACTTATAAATTCCCGGATCTATGATAGAATTATTTCTATGAATAAAAGTCCCGATCATAAACAATATATAAAGATGATGAGGGAAATACCTCCTGAGGATAGGCTTAAGAAATCCTTTGAGCTGACCGAGCTGACAAAAGAACTGTTTTTAGCCGGGTTAAAAAACAGGTTCCCCGAACTTCCAGATAGGGAGATTAAAAAAATATACCTTAAACGGATCGGTAAATGTCACAACTTGAACTATTAGAGACAACTATAAAATCATTGGAAAAAGGAGATATCCCGTATATGCTGACTGGCTCCCTGGTCTCAAGCTTTCAGGGAAAATCCCCGGTCAACACATGATATCGATATTATAATATCTATAAAAATGGATGATATACCTTGTATCATGGAAGCATTTAATTCAAGAAGGTTTTATATAAACAGGACTTCGGTCAAAGAGGCTATTAATAGCCAATTCAATGTATTAGACACTGAAGAAGGAGACAAGATCGATTTCTGGATCCTGACAGAAAGCAATTTTGATAAGAGCAGATTCTCACGCAGGCAAAAGATAGAATTGTTCAGCTTCAATGCCTATATCACTGCGCCAGAGGATACCATAGTCCAGAAACTATTATGGTCAAAATTATCGGGCGGAAGTAAAAAACAATATGAAGATGCCCTGAGCATATTTGAGCTTCAATGCGGTAATCTTGATATTGAGTATATGGATTACTGGTCAAAGGAATTAGATATAGAAAATCTATATAGAAAAATGATGTCAGATGCAGAAATAGATGATAGGGATTGAAATTTTCTGAAAAGTACAAACACCCAAACAGGGTCCCTGTGGGCAACAACAGGGTTGCCCGGATAGACAGGAAGCCATCAACGCCAGACTTGAGCGCGGACGCTCCTATGCCAGGAAGGGCCAAATGGCTGAACTTGACATTTCAAATGGAATTGTCCGGGCAAGAGGTCCAGGGGCCAGAGGATGAACCGTATGAGGTGTCAATAAAGTTTAAGCCCGGTTAAGATTATTCTAATTCAATGTGCTATTTAGTAAAAAATTAAATAATTGGAAAATAGAGAGGTAATCATGCTCGGAGCAATTGCAGGAGATATCATAGGCTCAGTCTATGAATTTAACAATATAAAGAATCCCGACTTTCCGCTTTTCAGCAGAAATTCTGATTTTACCGATGATACAGTTCTTACTGTCGCAACTGCAGACTGTATACTTAATGGCGGAGACTATTCGGATTATTACCGCAGATATTACAGGAGATATCCGGGACGGGGATATGGGGGCATGTTCCACGAGTGGGGGAGCTCGGATGTCATGGGTCCTTATAACAGCTTCGGAAACGGCTCTGCCATGAGGGTAAGCCCTGCCGGCTTTGCATTTGAGAGTATGGAAGAAGTAGTGGCAGAGGCAGAAAGAAGCGCGGCTGTAACCCATAACCACCCGGAAGGAATAAAGGGGGCCCAGGCAGCCGCTTCTGCTGTGTTTCTCGCCAGGAAAGGGATGTCAAAGAAACAGATAAAGGAGTATATAGAGGATAGTTTCTCTTATAATCTCAGCTGCAGGCTGGATGATATAAGGGATGTTTACCATTTTGATGAGACCTGCCAGGGAAGCGTTCCCCAGGCGATAACTGCTTTTCTTGAGTCGGAAAGCTTTGAAGATGCAATAAGAAAAGCAGTCTCGATCGGCGGAGACAGCGATACAATAGCCTGCATAACCGGGGGCATAGCAGAGGCTTTCTACCGGAAAGTGCCCGCCGATATCAGGGATGAAGCCATGTCCAGGCTGGACAGCAGCATGATCGATGTAATAGAACGGTTCTGTAAAAGATTTAGGCCGGGGCAATACCAGTAGATTCTTTAGTCATACTGGCTGTAATATTCCTGCAATTCCTCAGGCGACAGGGATTTATCATATATCTGCACTTCGTCAATAGACCCTACAAAACCAAAGTTAGAATAGCTGCTATTATATTTCTCCTGGAGCTGCGCTCCTATCTGGACATCACCGTCTGTCACATTTGCGGAAACAGCCTTATCGGTACTGTTGACCTTTACTCCGTTTACATAAAGTGACATGCCCTCTTCATCCCAGGTACCTGATACATGGTACCACTTGTCGGTTTCAAACCTGTAATTAGTATCCAGAAAACCTTCCCCGTTATTTAAGGCCAGGGTAAGCTTCCTGTTGTAGAACTGCAGGGTATAGGCCTCGTCAGAGAAATCCCTTTTATCGCCCTTATGTATGATGCCGCTGAACTTTTCT
>CAZDXU010000208.1:0-3076 GCA_964509585.1 uncultured Actinomycetota bacterium
CCTTTTCCAGGAACCCATTACCATAAATAAGATCATAGGTTCGGCAGTCATCGTAGCCGGAGTTTTTATGATATCAATGTCCGGAAAAAAACTGGAGGGCGCCTGAGACATGATCTACTTTTATATTTTGCTGGCGGTGGCGGCCCAGTTTGTAGTGGCCTTTGCCCAGGTGATCCTTAAAATAGGGGCCAGGCAGGCGGATCTTAAAAATCCGATCATCCACAATCTTAAAAACAGGTTTATACTGGCAAGCATATTCCTGTTCATGCTTGTTCCCGTGCTCTCCATAGTCTCAATGAGGGTAATTGATTTTTCAGATTTTTATTCCTTTACTGCACTAAGCTACTTCTTTATCATGATTTTTTCATGGAAGGTCTTAAAAGAAGATATTGATAGATCAAGGATCATAGGCAATATTCTTGTAATTGCCGGAGTTGTGATATTTAATTTATAGGTGATCTAATACATGATAGTATTATGGAAATATTTATTTTAATGGGATATGAAGCTAATGATAAAAAAATTTTTCCTAAATAGGAAAACAGCCATATTTGCAGTACTTTCTATCATAATACCCTTTATCATCTATATCCTGACACTGGAACCTAAATTGATCGGCGGGGATACAAGCTGGTTTGCACTCCAGATATTGGAGATGAGCCCTATGGTGCCCACAGGTTATCCGGTCTTTTCCATGCTGGGCAAACTCTTCACATTCCTGCCGGTTGGCGATATTGCCTTCAGGCTCAATCTTTTTTCTGCGGTATTCGGCGCTCTTACTGCTTTAGTCCTGTTCCTGGCTCTAAACAGGATGACCAAAAACAGCTTTGTCAGTTTTATAAGTTCTATGACATTTGCCTTTACCCTGCCTTTCTGGGAGGTGGCAAACCGGCTGGAGTTTGATACATTACATACATTCTTCCTGGCCCTGGTGTTCTTTTCGGCAGTTCTTTACAATGAGAACAGGACACGAAAATACCTTTACCTTTTCTCTTTCTGCTGGGGTCTTAGCCTGACAAATCACCCTCTTGCTTTTTTCCTGGTCCCGGCCATTGTCCTTTATGTGATCATTATAGATCCCTCCGTATTTAAAAGCGCCAGGGCGATCCTTTTAAGTATATTGTATTTGATCCTGCCCCTCCTGTCTTATCTCTATATTATGGTCAGGTCTCTTCAGGGGCATGGGCAGGTCGACACGCCGCTTAAGCTCTTTTATTATGTCACGGGAAGAGGCGTGACAGGAGATCTGCACGGAGGCAGGTTCGGAGGTAGGGAACTGTTATCAGTCCTGGGAGTGATAGGTGATTACCTGCGAATAGCTTATGACACTTATGGGATCATACTCCTTATCATAGCGCTGGCCGGGTTTGTATTCCTGATCAGGAAAAACATAAAGTTCGCCCTGTGTACATTATTGCTGGTGATAATGAATATAACCATACCGCCCCTGTATGCGGGCTATGCGCTCAGGAATTACTTTCTTAATTCAATGATAGTCTTTTCTTTCTATATAGCGTTTGGGATGCTTGTCATACTGGATGGGGCGGTCTTTCTTTTTGACAGGACGTCCCTTAAAAGAAGATCCCCAAAGGTCTCCAGGATATTAAGATATTGCCTTGTGGCTGTTGTAGCGGTTTCCTTTATTTTGCTGCCTTCCTGCCTGATCCTGGAAAATTATAATATTCTTGACCGCTCGGAACCGGAGGGTGTTTATAAATTCTGGGATGAAGCTTTCAGTAATATTGAGAGCAATTCCAGGGTATACGTTCTGGCAAAATCAACCAATGTGGGCAAGTATGTAAATGAATACGTATATGGCGAAAAGGATATAGATTATATCTGGCACAAGGATCCGGAATCATATACGGTTGAAAATATGACAGAAGATGTCAATGATGGTCTCAATGTATACTTTGTGGGCAACAGGGCGGCATTGAAAAAGATATTCAATGCCGAACAGGTGGGGGAGTCTTATTACTGGGAATGGCAGGATGAAGAGCTGGCGCTTTTTAAGGTCATTGAGCCGGTGGCCAATATTGAGGTCAGTTATTATACTGATAGCCGCCAGAGGAGGTTCGGGGAAAGTTTCAATGTGGAATATACAGTCAGGAATAAAAATAGAAGCAGTATTATGATCAGTTCATTCGAACTCGAACTCCCTCAAAACATCGAATTCATAAAGATTATGCCTGATGGAGACATCAGGCAGGACCCTGGACTGAGCCGCGGGATGTATATGTGGGTAGGTGATTATATAATAGAGGGAGAAAGCGAAATAAACCTGATAGTCGAGCTTAGGGGTACCGCTCCCGGGCAGCTGCCGGTAAAATTCAGGCTGACAACTAATGATTTTTATATAAAGTGTGATGATATTGAGATCGAAATACAGGATTGACCCGGATCTATTAACACTATAGTTATCATGGTAAATAAAAAAAACAAAGCCAAACTGCAACTGGTAAAAGGATCTATGATGTTTCATGCAAAACCCTCTAAAAGACCGGTCAGCCTGGCAGCATTGATGGTCCTGGCGATCATTATACTGTTTTTTACAGGCTGTCGATTACCTGCAGGCATCAGGGGCGAGAGCGGCAATGACAGCCGGCTGCCTTTATTTTCGGACTCATATATAGAATTTATAGGCACAGACAATGGTTATGCATATCCCGGCCAGGACCTGACAGTCCATGCAAACATAGTAAACAGCGGCAGTGCAGAAGCCAGGGACATAATGGTCAGGCTTATTGCTGATGATCTTTTCATATGGGAAGGAGCAGAGACCTCCTGGAGTATTGACCGGCTGGAAGCCGGGAAAAAAACTGGTTTTAGTACCCGCCTGGCCTTGAGGGATGATATAACCGAAGACTCGAGAGCAGCCTGCAGGCTGGAAATATCTTCAGAAAAGACCGCGGCTTTTACAGTTGATGGTTATGGCATAGAAGTATACGGCGTGAAGCCCTTTGAAGGCAATTTTATCCCCATAATAGGATTGCATGCAATTGAAGACCATATAGAAGAGCCCATAGAACTTTATACCAGCCATTTTGATGACCTTTGCCGCATATTAAAGGAATAT
>CAZDXU010000209.1:0-1550 GCA_964509585.1 uncultured Actinomycetota bacterium
CGCCGCCTCCCTTATTCAGTACAATACCAGTACGTAATATAACCACACGGACACCAAGATCAGCTGCTTTTAATGCTTCTGCTTCCCACTGTGCGCTGACTTTGGCAAGGAAATCATTTCCGGAAGGAGAGTCCTCATTAATCTCTTTATCCTCACATGGCCCATAATAGCCCACAGCTGAAGCACTTATGAGAGTACCCGGTTTTTTACCTTTCATGCGGAAGATAGATTCTACCAGTTGCCTGGTAATATTTATCCTGCTTTCCCTGATTTTCTTCATTTTTTCCTTATTCCATCTTCCCGTGAAGATAGGCTCACCAGCCATATTTATAATAGCGTCTACCCCCTGCATCAGTTAAAGCGGTATCTTGCTGTCTTTTTCATATCCATACTGAACAAAGGATACCCTGGAAGTAAAAGTTCGTTGTCAGGTTTCGGTTTAGAACGGGTAAGCAGTATTGCTTGATTGCCTTGCTCAATTATTTTTTTAGTGACCTGGGCACCGATAAATCCGGTACCTCCTGTGATGAGTACCTTCATTATTTTCCTTTCAGTAATCTTTTTTATTTTCTTGAGAAACTATATGGCGGGACAACTGCAGCCAGGATGGCAAGGAATGTCCCCAGGAAAAAGCCTGACCAGCTAAAAATAGAAACAATACCTATGATAATAAGTAGGATCCTTTTTCTCATTGTCAATATCGGTCTCTTCCTCAGTGCATATAATAAGGATAACACACCAAGAACAATACCAATTGCAGATATTATTATCGTGACAATAATTGCTGCAGTAAATCCGGTAATAGATATTGCCAGTGCCATTTGATATAGAATGCTAAATGATGTGCCGAAAAAAGTAAGCCCGGCAAAAGCTGCCAGCCACTTAGATAAACCTGTGGGGTCTTTGCCTCTTCTCTTTCTAAAAAATAATAGAATGCTTCCAATAACTACTGTAAGGATTATGGGTAGATATGTTACAAAAAGGTTCTGTCCCTCCCAGGCATAAGTATTATGGATTGAAAAAGGTATCATTATCCATTCCCTTAAAGTAAATGATTCCACATATCCTACAGCCAGGCTGTAGTTGCCTGTCTTCTGCGATTCATCAAAGACCACAATATAATAAGTACCGTCTTCGAATGCATCAATGTCAAGACTGGCAATATCATAGATCCAGCCGGGGGTAAATGGCTCATATGAGGCCTCCCCGGGGTCCTTGCCGGCAATTACCATAGCACCCCATCCCGTGGGTATCTCGATATAAGATGGAAGATCATCTTTTTTTTCTGCATTTGGGATAAGTAGAGCAATAGAAGGCAGGAATCCTGAGTCTTCTGGTTCCTGGGCAGTCATAAGGGATATGTATATCCTATCTCCTTTGGAAGCTGTAAATTTATAATAGTCTCCCCTGTCCTGACGGTAAAGAGTTGCATAAATAACCCAGGATTTTGTAAAGTCATCTATCTGGTATGCATGTGATGGATCATGGTTTTCATCGGCAAATACCGGCGAGTGAGCAAAGATTGATGAAAAAGGCATTACTAACAAAAT
>CAZDXU010000210.1:0-5683 GCA_964509585.1 uncultured Actinomycetota bacterium
ATTGTCTTAGAGAGCAAATAAATCTATTTAACAGAAAATTTAGATACTAATCCATGAACATCAGTAATTTTAAATCTAATTGAAAACAAAATGACTACAACGTGCCTAATTACTGATTTCAGGAACAAAGTTTTAAGAAATCTATTCAAAAATTCGAACTATCAAAATACCAAATTAAATAGAACCCGCGACCTATATTACACAAAAGTGTTTTATCACTAAAAGAAGCAGAAGGTATAAGAAAAGGGTTATTGACCTCAAAAACTAAAAGTCTTTTAAGAACACTTAGAATATCCGCAGTTCCTGCAGACATAACATCCGCCCTCTGGCTCCATTATGCCGCCGCAGTCTGCTTCCGGGCATATCATCACCGACCGCGGGCCCCCGGTCACATCCAGGTCAAACTTATTATACCCATTGACGGCAAACTCGATGGCCTTGCCTATGGCATCAGGACAGGAGAGCACGCTGGTATCACTGTCTGCAATACAGGTGATGCACCTTATTCCTTCTACCTGGCTTTTTATTGATTCCAGGTCCATTCCCGCCCTTATGGATATGCTCAAGAGTCTCCCCACTGCTTCCGTCAGGGCAGCACATCCTTCTTCCCCGGTATTGGTAAATACCTCGCATATACCGTGTTCGTCGCTGTTTACCGTGACATACAGCTTGCCGCAACCCCCGATATTGTATTTCTTAGTCATTCCCTGGGTTATATCAGGCCTGGGCCTGGGTTTTATGGTAGGCATCTTTTCCGGGTCTTGAGACTGACTGGCGGCTGCTTCCTGCATTTCCCCGCCTTTTGAAGTCCCTGCATTCTCTTCTTCTTTTATTTTTGTCTCAATTGCTTCTTCTTTTCCGCCTTTTTTCCCCTGGACCTGCAGCACCTGGGCATCCCGGCTGCCATCCCTGAATATAGTTATACCCTTGCAGCCAAGCCTGTAGGCCAGCATATATACATCTTCTACGTCCTGGACGGTAGCATAATTTGAGAAATTTACTGTCTTTGATACAGCATTATCCACGAATTTTTGGAATACCGCCTGGCTCCTTACATGCCATTTAGGTGATACTTCATGAGCTGTCCTGAATATCCGCCTGTAGTTTGAAGGAACCTCCTCAAGCTGGTCAAGATGCCCGGTCTCCGCGATCTTTTCCATGAGTTCCTTGCTGTAGAAGCCTTCTTCCTCCGCTATCTTCCTGAAGTGTTTGTTTATCTCCAGGAGCTTGTCGTCATCCATCACATTCTTTACAAAGGAGATGGCAAACAGCGGCTCTATGCCGCTGGAGCAGTCAGCTATTATGCTAAGTGTCCCCGTAGGCGCTATGGTGGTAGTGGTGGCATTCCTTATCATATAGCCTTCCGGGCTATCGAAGATGCTCCCCTTGAAGTTGGGAAACTCCCCCTTTTCCCGGGCCAGCTCCCTGGATGCCTCCTTTGATTCGTCCTGGATAAAGCTCATGATCCTTCCGCCCAGCTCCAGGGCTTCCTCGCTGTCATAAGGGATCCCCATAAGCGCCAGGAGATCCGCCCAGCCCATAACTCCCAGGCCGATCTTCCTGTTGCCGTCTACCATGTTCCTTATCTTTTCCAGGGGATACTCGCTCATATCTATGACATCATCCAGGAACCTTACCGATGTATGGGTCACTTTTTTCAGCTTGTCATAGTCTACCTTCTTTGCGCCTTCCTCCTCTTTTATCATATGTGACAGGTTGATGGAGCCCAGGTTGCAGGCTTCGTAGGGTAGTAGTGGTTGTTCGCCGCAATTTCTGACTACTATGCCGTTTGCTATAAATGAATTGCTCATGGGTTCATTGAAGTCATAGACTATTTCTTCTCCGGCATATTCGACCTTTTCTACCTTATCTATAAATCTATTATAGTAATTATTTAGAGAAAGCTTCTCGAATTTAAAAGAATTCAGTAAATTATTTTTTCTCTCTAAAACAAACCCTATTTCATTTTGGAATCTTTTCTTTGAAATTCCGCCAGAAATAAATAATTCATAATAATTCTTTTGTCTTGCTCTATAGCTTCTTTCTTCACCGCTTTTATTTACATATGCAAAATCTTTTGAGAACGAATATTTTCTGCTCAATATATTTGATTTAATACCTGAATTTAGTAATAGTATTTGCACGCCCTTCAATAGCTCTTCAGAGGATGAGCTTATCTTTATAGTTCCATCTGTATCATCTATATTGCCATCCGAGCTAAATAAACCTCTTAAAAAACCAATAACTGCTTCTTTTGGTGCTTTATAAAGCGTTTTTGGTACAACTTTTTTATTTGAACGGCAAGCTTTGACTCCCAGTTCTTTGAAAAAATCAATAAAACCTTTTGCATGATATGAAAGATTTATTACCCCATTATCACGTTTTATCTCTTTTATATCATAGTTATACCAATTACCTATTATCGAATTAAAATATTGAGAAAGCTCGGAATCATCATTACCGAAGGTAAAACCTACCCTGTCATCCCTTAGCCAACCATCGCCAATAAGCCAGCCAAGTGTTTCACCTAATTCAAGAGACCATTTTTCAGGTAGACTGAGTGTTTTTCTATTTGTGAGGGTATTTAGTTTTTTCACTTTTCCATTTTTAAATATTTTATCTCCCAATGGAAAAGTGCCGAAGGGCTGGATAAGGACTTCATCGTTCTTTTCCAGCTTATTTAGCTCTTTATATCCTTCTGTAGTCAGGATCTTATGATCTCCGGTAGCCTTAACCTCGTACCCGGAATATGTTTTAAGTGTGTATACCAGTTTTTTCCCTCTATTCCATGACCTGATATCTCCACTTTCAAATATCCCCGGCTCTTCTTTTCCTATTGCTTTTGAGACCTTGTATTCAAGCGCCCTTTTATCAAATACTAACTTGACGTCTTCTGATCCTTCCTCGATCATATTGTGGAGATCCTCCGCCCTTATCCAGCCCTTATTGGTAGAAATAAGGGTGTCTCCGGTAACGCAGGGATTGGTGCTCTCTATCTGTCCTATATGGGGCGTGGGATTATCCTTGTTAAGCCTTTCTAAAAAGATTATTCCCGGATCCCCATTCTTCCAGGCATGCTGTACTATTTTTTCAAATACTTCCCTGGCATTATACCTGTCATATACTTCCCTGGTCCTGGGGTTTACTATCTCGTATTTCTCGTCATTCTCCACTGCCTTCATGAAAGCTTCGGTAACGCCTACCGATATATTGAAATTGGTAAGCTTCTCATTATTTTCCTTGGCAGAGATAAAATCCAGGATATCGGGGTGGTCCACCCTGAGTATTCCCATATTGGCCCCCCTCCTGGTGCCACCCTGCTTTATGGTATCCGTGGCAGCATTGAACACAGTCATAAATGATATGGGGCCGCTGGAGACTCCGCTGGTGGAAAGCACCACATCATTCCTGGGTCTTATCCGGGAAAATGAATATCCTACTCCCCCGCCAGATTTCTGTATAAGCGCTGTCTCCTTCAGGGCCTCGAAGATCTCTGACATGGAATCGCCCACAGGCAGCACAAAGCATGCTGCCAGCTGCTGCAGCTCTTTCCCTGCATTCATGAGCGTTGGCGAATTGGGCAGGAAATCCAGGTCTGTCATCATATTAAAGAAAGACCTTTCAATCTCCTGGACCTGTTTTTCCGACTTGCCGTACTTCTTCTCAGCAGAAGCTATATTTCGGGCCACCCGTATAAACATGTCTATCGGCTTTTCCAGCAGGTTCCCTTCTTCATCCCTTTTGAGGTAGCGTCTCTGGAGTACTTTTACAGCATTCTCTGAAAGGTCTATTTTCTTCCGAAGGTAATATTCATTAATACTTTCGGCAGCTTTTTTCTTTTCGGTCTCGCCCATGGACAATTACCTCCCCGTATTATATTCCTTCATTAGATTTATATTAAATATTTATTATTCGTAAATATGCCGGTTAATTAAACACTTTTACCAGGTTTAATAGACAATACAGCATAGAACAGCATTCCGGCCTTGATAATTTCTAAATCCTGATCTCTGAAGTAGTAGATTACTCAGGATATTGTGTATAGTCTTATATTAAAACACAAGATATTGTATGTCAAATCTTTTTTTATTATTTGGCAAAATATATTTTATAACATAATTATAATAATATTTTAAATTATTTATTATTAATATATATTAATACTTTATGCAATTTTTCGGTTCTCTTATATTCCAGTCGGGCCTGGCTCGGGATGTTTTCCTGCTATAGTCCCCGACACTAACGGATGTTGATTATATTATGAACATATATTAATATTATTAATATATGTTCATTAATAAAAAGGAATAAATGATGGAAAAAGAAAGGACTTCTGTTTTGCTTGATAAGGAAGTAATGCTGAAGCTCCAGGCTCTTTCAAGAAATACGCATAAGTCCAGGACCTTTCTTATAAACGAAGCAGTGGCAGAATTTGTGGCTAAGAGATCTCCCAAAAAGAAGCTGGGCATTGTTGGCATTGTAGACAGCAAGGATCCGGATTTTGCGGCAAGAGATGAGAGGTTCCTGGAACAGGAAGGGTTTGGTGAAGACTGATGCGGATAATAATGGACACCAGCTGTATGGTGGGACTTGCCGATAAGGGTTGTGAGAGGCATAAGGATATTAAAGATATTGCTGCTGATGATGATAACGAGATAATAATCCCGTCCCCTGCCATCCCTGAGATCTGTTATATGCTAAATAAAAAATTCGGACCTGAAATAGAACTCAGGTTTATTAAGGACATTGCCTCAGTCCAGCTGCAGGTAGAGGTATTGGAATTCAGGGACATACTTAGGGTTCCTGAAATAATAAAAAAGTATAGGTCTTTTAATATAGGTTTTGTAGATGCAGCCATTACTGCCATATGCGAAAGACTTCATATAAATAAGATACTTACATTGGATCACAGGCATTTTAATGCCATTGTGCCTCTGGGTTTTGATTGCTTTGATATACTGGTCTGATGGCCCTGAATAATGTCCGGATTATTTATTTATCAATACCCTTTAGTTTTATTTCTGGTATAATATTTGTTTCGGTTGGATATCGATATTAGTAAGGAGGACTATGAGCTCACTCATTAAGAAGCGAAGAAAAAAGATGAGGAAGAAAAAGCATAAGAAGATGCTTAAGAAGACAAGGTGGCAGAGAAGGAATAAATAACTTCTTGCCATTTAGATATATGAATAAGAGCGATCCTGGAAAATATAAGTTATTTTTTGATGAACTTGCCGAGAGGA
Organism: uncultured Actinomycetota bacterium; assembly: GCA_964509585.1. Taxonomy (GTDB): domain Bacteria; phylum Actinomycetota; class Humimicrobiia; order Humimicrobiales; family Humimicrobiaceae; genus M55B120. The sequence continues at coordinate 5,244 of CAZDXU010000210.1, forward strand.
TCCTGGTCTGTGACGGGGCAATGGGAACAGAGCTGCAGGCAAGGGGCGTTTCCGGCTGTCCTGATGCGGCTAATATTGATAAGGAGGCCAGGGAAAAAGTCATAGGCGTCCATCTTGATTACCTTGAAGCAGGATCAGATATAATACAGACCAATACATTTGGGGCAAATCCGGTAAAACTTTCTTCCTGCGGCCTTGAGGCTGAGGCCGACGATATAAACAGGGAAGCAGTGTTAAATGCCAGAAAAGCCATAGACAGGTTCCATTCGGCTTCATCTTCGGAAAGAAGATGTTTCATCGCCGGCGATGTGGGCCCTACCGGTAAGCTTATGGAGCCTTCAGGAGACCTGGAATACAGTAAAGCAGTGGATGTATTCTCCCGGCAGATATCGGTCCTGGCAGAAAGCGGTGCAGACCTCATACTTATCGAGACCATAATG
>CAZDXU010000211.1:0-1816 GCA_964509585.1 uncultured Actinomycetota bacterium
AATAGAGAATATGGAAAAATAAATAGCAGTATATTTTTACCTGAAAGCATAGTGGAAGAATGCGGGGTATTTGGAATCTATGCACCGGGTAGAAGAGTATCTGAAATCATTTTCTACGGCCTTCAGGCCCTCCAGCACAGGGGGCAGGAAAGTGCCGGTATCGCAGTCTCGGAGGGGGAGGATATCCTTATATTCAAGGATCTGGGGCTAGTGGCCCAGGTTTTCAACGAAAGGAATATAGTTCCGCTCGTGGGCCATATAGGGATAGGCCATACCAGGTATTCTACAAGGGGGCAGAATATATGGAAAAATTCTCAGCCAATATACGGGATGTTTAAAAATGAAAGTTTTGCCATAGCCCATAACGGAAATCTTATAAATATAGAGCAGCTTAGAAATGAACAGAAAGCTAAGGGCATAAAGTTAGAGACCACTACTGATACAGAACTAATTGCCTCTCTTATAGAGAATTCAAACCGTGATAATATCGAGGAGGCAATAAAAGAAACAATCACAAAGATTAAGGGATCTTATTCGCTTCTTGTACTTACAAAAAATAGTATTTTCGGCATCAGAGACCCTCATGGTTTCAGGCCCATGGTGCTTGGAAGTCTCGATGGGAATTATATAATCGCTTCAGAGACATGTGCGCTGGACATTGTTGATGCGGAGTTTGTCAGGGAAATCGATCCGGGAGAAATAGTAGTGATAAATGAATCGGGGCTGCGGTCACAGATGCTGCTTCCGGTAGAAAGGACATCCATGTGTGTATTCGAACTTATATATTTTGCCCGCCCTGACAGCTATATACATGGAAAAAATATGTTTGATGTGAGGCACAGAATGGGACAGGAACTGGCAAAAGAGTCTCCGGTAGATGCAGATATTGTGATAAGCGTTCCTGATTCGGGAACTCCTGCAGCCATTGGCTATTCTGCTGCTTCAAAGATACCTTATGCAGAGGGATTTATCAAAAATAGATACATTGGAAGAACATTTATACAACCAGTGCAGGAAGTCAGGGAAATCGGTGTTAAGCTCAAGCTTAACCCCCTTAAAGATATCATAAGAGGTAAAAGAGTAATAGTGGTCGATGATTCAATAGTGAGGGGCAATACTTCCAAAAAGATAATAAGGATGCTCTATAATGCCGGAGCAAAAGAGGTGCATATGAGAATATCTTCTCCGCCTCTTTTATATCCATGCTATTACGGTATAGATATGGCAACCAAAAAAGAGTTTATTGCGAATCATAAGACAGTAGAGGATATAAGGAAATTTCTTAATGTTGACAGCCTGAAATATTTGAGCATAGAAGGTCTTGTAAAAGCAATAGGGGAATCAAAGGATAAATTCTGTTTTGCATGCTTCAACGGTGATTATCCCGTAAAGATACCAGAAAATATTGAATATGACAAGCATTCATTTGACAGGGAGGCAAAGATATCTTCAAATGCCTGAGTCAGACAAACAAATTCAGGGACAGTATACCTACAGGGATTCCGGAGTAGATATAAATAAAGCAAACAGCCTGTTATCCGGACTGAAAAGTATTATTGGTTCAACTCATAGCGGCAATGTATTAAGTGATCTATCATCTTTCTGCGGGCTTTTCAGGCCGGAAATATCCGGGTACAAAAATCCGGTACTTGCGTCTGCTACGGATGGTGTAGGAACAAAGCTTATGCTGGCAAAGCAGGCAGGTGATTATAGCGGCATTGGCCAGGACCTGGTTGCAATGAATATAAATGACCTTATCTGCTGCGGTGCAAAACCCCTATTTTTTCTTGATTATATTGCCTGTGGGAAAATTGAT
>CAZDXU010000212.1:0-2815 GCA_964509585.1 uncultured Actinomycetota bacterium
GCTGATCCCGCCGGCTATATCACCGGTCACTCCTTTTGTCCTCCTGGTAAAGAACCAGCCCTGGGCCATGATAAGCATTATCATAAAGGACAGTATCAACAGTACTGCGGCAAAAAGATGTATCCTGAATGATTCTATGGGACAGGCCGATAAGCCGAATACTGCCCCTTCCTGCAGGTAGATCCTCAGGATGCTGCCTCCCAGGACCAGGAGCAGGTAAAGTATGAAAAAATATGCAGTGGATATATTAAAGTACCGGGACCGGTTTTTATCCCCGGTAAAGACCTTTGCCAGTCCCGGACCCTTCCTGGCATTTTTATAGCCGGCCAGCATATAGACCATGCTCCACCTGCCGAATCCGGGCATAAACAGCAAAAATACATAAAACCCGGTCAGGTCTTCCAGCCCCGGCATAGCTGCCGGAGCCCTGGACAGGGCAAAGAAATAAAGCAGTGCCAGCTTCAGTATCACCATAAATACAATAGACAGGATACCGAACATGCCCACATCGCTTTTTTTCATTATGGCAAGGATCTCTTCCCTGTCTTTTTTGCCGGAAAATAACCCGTCAAACATATCCGCCAGGCCGTCGATATGGGCTCCGCCTGTCATTATGATCTCGAATATCACTGTAAATACTACAGCCAGGAAAAGGGGGAGAAACAGGTTCAGCACAAAGAATGACAGACACAGGGAAAAGCCTATCATCAGGCCAACCAGGGGGAAATATACCATGGAACCCGATATATCCTTTTCTTCCCTGGAAAAGAGCTCCGGGGTCTTTATTATGGTAAGGAAGCTAACGGCATTTATAAATCTTTTTCCCAATGCAGGTCTTCCGTCTCTTATTTTAATTCCTGTTTTATGCCGGCAATAAAAAAGTATGCTTTGTCCGATACGGAAGCAAGTTCCCTGTTTATTACACCCATAAGGTCCCGGAACAGCCTTCCCAGGGGAAATGCCGGCACTACCCCCATACCCAGCTCATTGGATATTATTATAATATCCATGCTGCCGGAGGAAAGCTTTTTTATAAAATAGGTAAAAAAATCATGGACTTCCTGCTCTATCCTGGACTCCATACTATTTTCTATAACCTCCATATCATCCAGCCTGTATTCGTGGAGAAGACTGAAAAGAAGGTTTGTGGCGCAATCCACCACCAGTGTCTGGACCCGGTTATCCTGGAGCAGGGAATATATGCGGTCGACCTCCTGGCGGTCGGGCTTTGAAGCAGCCAGTTCAATGGTCAGCCAGTCTTGCGGGCGCCTCTTCCGGTGCAGCTCCACCCTCTTTTCCATCTCCTTGTCGGTTATCCTGGATGTAGCCAGGTATGCTGTCCTGCCTCCAAGAGATGCTGCCAGCTTCTCTCCATAACTGCTTTTCCCGCTCCTGGCGCCTCCCAGTATTAGATAAATCCCGGACATTACCGCTCCCTGTTACATTAGTATACTTACTACTGGAGGGGGGACAACAATAGTAAGTATACTAAACCTGACAATACTTCAGATCTATTTATAGCCGCATACTTAAGCGGATAAACTTTCAACTAAACCCGCCTGCCTTCCCAGCCGGAAAGGCGGTTGACAAAATATTACTACAAAAACAGTAAATGACAACAGTTTTGTTTTACAAAATACTTCAATATACATATAATCTCATTATTTATCTGGTTTTTGCTTATGGATGATATCACATTATACTGGATACTCCTGGCAGCAATCTTTGCCTTTGCTGTCATGGCTTTCTTTACCCTGCAGGTGATATCCGCCCCCTACGGCAGGCATATCCGCAGGGGCTGGGGCTACACTTTAAAGGCCCGGACTGGATGGCTGGTTATGGAGTTCCCTGCTTTTCTGGTCATAATCCTCATGTTTCTGGCAGGAGACAGAAAAGATAATATAGTATCAATAGTATTTCTGGCTATGTGGGGCTCCCATTATTTCCATCGCACCTTCATATTTCCCTTCCTGATGAAGGGGGGAGACAAAAAATTCCCGGCGGTGCTGGTGGTATTTGCCATTATATTCAATGCCTTGAACGGATATGTGAACGGGAAATACCTTTTCCAGCTGGCGCCGTCCTATGATATAAGCTGGTTATATGACCCCCGGTTTCTGGCAGGGGCTGCGCTCTTTTTTTCGGGCATGATAATAAACCTGCATTCAGACCACGTGCTGAGGATACTCAGGAAAAACCAGGAAGACGGGTACAGGATACCCCGGAGGGGCCTTTTCAGGTATATATCCAGTCCCAATTACTCCGGCGAGATACTTGAATGGACAGGCTGGGCCGTAGCTACCTGGTCGCTTCCCGGACTTGCTTTTGCCGTATTCACATTTGCCAACCTGGCGCCCAGGGCTTTTTCCAACCACAGGTGGTACCAGGAAAAATTCCCTGATTATCCCAAACAGAGAAAGGCCCTTATACCTTTTATAAGGTGAGACATGCGGGATTATTTTACCATCCCTGAATCCTTGAGCCAGCTGAAAGTATCTTTTACCGATTGTTTTACTGTCCTTGCCCTGTATCCCAGCTCCCGGCTTGCCTTTTCATGGGATATGAATGAATTGCTGCGGAGAGTAGAAAGGCTGTAACTGGTAAATACAGGCGGTCTTTTTGAAAGCCGGTAATATAAAGGAGTGATCCGGCTGAAGGTCCTGGCAAGACCCATAGGTACATATACGGAAGGGGCGGGAACACCGGTAACCTCCTCAAGTATGGCAAACATCTGCCGCATGGTCACCCTTTCGCCCGATAATATATAGTTTTCTCCCGGGGGAGCCTTCCCGGCGGCAAGAATATGCCCTGCGGC
>CAZDXU010000213.1:0-1831 GCA_964509585.1 uncultured Actinomycetota bacterium
CTACCTCATCAGTGGAAAAGATCAGTCCCGGAGATACGCTTTCCTATGAAGTCGATTATAAAAACAGCGGCTACAGGGATGTGGATGAGTTAAGGATAACAGTCCCCATGCCTGAAAATACATCGCTTGAGTCATGTACGGAGGGCGGGGTTTATGATGGACAGAATGAAACTCTTGAGTATGCAATTAAGAATTTAGCTCCTGATTCATCCGGCAGCATATATTTTATATTAAAGGTAGAAAATCCCATTAACAATGGGACCAGGATAGTGATCGACAAAATAAGATTTGCATATTCTGTCGGTGACGAAAATTTTGAAAAACTGCTGGAAAGCGGCCCGGGCCATATTGTCGAAAGCAGCCCCGAGTTCAGTTCTTTTTCGTTTTCTTCAAAAGATATAGATGGCGGGCTTCTGTCACTGGGTGATGAGATAGAATACTCCATAAATATTAAAAATACAGGCGATATGACAGCAGAGGATGTCAGGGTAATAAGCAGGCTTTCACCTTATCTGAAGTTTAAAGGTGTCTCCGAAGGAGAGTCTGCAGAATACGATGAGGGTGAATTGATATGGGATCTTGGAAAGATTAGCCCCGGTAAATCCGAAACTCTGGTTTTCAGAGCAGAACTTGAGGCAGGTGAGGTCAATGATAAAGAGGAAATAATCTCTACCGCTGAAGTGTTCTACCAGGGAGAGTCGGAGAATAAAAAGAAGACTGTCGATGTAGCCAGACTGTTCCCGGATCTTTCTGAAAGTTCAGCTGCTGTTACGGATGCAAATGGAGGTACATACCTCTGGGCAGGTGAGACAGTCAGCGTAAAAATTACCCTAAAAAACACAGGAGAAAGGAAAGCTGATGAATACAGGCTTTTCTGCCCCATTCCCGAACCTGCCACTTATGTAAGCCGTTCAGGTACAGTGGAGGGCATAGAGTGGAGCGACGATATAAGGGGACTTATATGGACACTTAACGGTCTCGAGGTAGGACAGTCTAAAGAGATAACTTTTAATATGACCGTAAATGATAGTTATTATTACAGGAGCGGTACAATAACCACAGAGTTTTATGTCATTGCCGGGGACGAAAGGTTTGATATAGAGCCGGCAAGTATCAATATACAGGGGCATCCCTATCTTAACGTAGTTGCAATGGGTGATTCCCTGATAGCAAAGTCTGACTGGGTGCAGAGGCTGGACCAGAAGCTAGAAGCAGCATATCCTGCTGCTGATTATAATACTGCTGCCAGTGCAGTCAGCGGAGAGATGTCTTTTGAGGGTCTTGCAAGGTTCGACAGTACTGTGGGTCCACTTCATCCGCACATACTCATAGTAGCATATGGGACCAATGATACGGGTATCAGTTACAGTTATTTCCAGTACAGCATAGATTCCATTGTAGCAAAGGCCAGGGGCATGGGGGCTACCGTATTTATAAATACAATAGGACCAATAAGCTGGCCGGGCAAGACAGACTGGCCCAGATATAATCAGGCAATAATGGATGTATCTGCAAAATACGGCGTACCTGTCATAAATGTGGCATCGGCACTTTCCCAGAATCCCGGCAAGTATTTTTATGACGGCATGCACTATACTGCTGAAGGCTCAGAAGTTGTAGCACAGACTGTATTTAATAGCGTGTCCCAGTATTTGAATTCTCTTGGAGGCAGGAGATAGGATTTATGAAAAGGATATTATTATTAAAAATTTTATATTACCTTTTCTTTACGCTGGTTATATTTGTTGCAGTTCTAATATTTATGGAAATAATTGACTTACCGTTCTATGAGCAGCATCTTTCCTGGCTTTTCAGGGGAGCAGTAAGGATC
>CAZDXU010000214.1:0-3422 GCA_964509585.1 uncultured Actinomycetota bacterium
GCCGGAACGGACAAGATATGTCAGCACCATTTCCCTTACTACCGGTACTTCATTCATGTCCCTGATAAACAGCCCCTGCTCCTGCATAAAATCCTTTAAGCTCTCATCACTGTCTATACGTTCCGTAAGCTGCTGCCTTATATACTTGCCGATGCCAGACAGCTTCTTGTGCCCGAAGGCATCTTTTTTTACACTGCCGTCAGTGATAATATCTCCTGTCTCGTCGGTTATGCCCTCGGCAGCCACTATGGTATAGGTCCCGGACTTATACTCACTGGACCTTACGCGCCTCATAAAATTCTTCTTCAGGTCTTCATATATGACGTCAAAGTCTACTGGGACTTCGGGTATCAGTATGCAGTCCGCATCAGCTGCTATACCGCCCCTGAAAGCGGTATGGCCTGCATACCTGCCGAAGACCTCTATGGCCATTATCCGGTTATGGCTGTTTCCCGTGGTCTTCAGCTCTTCCACATATTGGGCTATCCGGTTTACTGCAGAATCTCCCCCCACCGAGTAGGAGTGGAGATCCAGGTCCATGGTCTTGGGGACATGGACACAGGAAATGCCATTACTGTCCAGGTCTACCACCACACTTCCTGTATCATCCCCGCCGGAGATGACCAGGGCCCCTATGTTGAACTTATTAAGCCCCTCTATTATTTTCTTATACTTATCTTCATCCTTTATCTTAGAGATCTTTACCCTGGTATTGCCGGCCTGTGAACCGGCTTTAAGGGAAGAGATCTTATCAAGCCTGTCTTTATTAAGTTCCAGTATATTCTCAGACTCATGCAGATTGTATAGGCCGGCATAACCATTAAGTATGACATAAGGGGTTATCCCATATGCCAGGGCCATGCTGGCTGCGCCCTTTATAACTGCATTCAGCCCCCCGCAGTCACCGCCGCTGGTTATTATCCCGATCGCTTTCCCATCTAACATCCGGTATTCCCCTTTCCTTGCTTGACTTTTTTATATATCGATTTTTCCCGCATCGATAAATATCTAAATCCCTTTTATCACAGTTTTTTAGACATGATATCATTTACCATCTTAGGATTGGCCTTCCCCTTTGTCCTGGCCATGACCTGCCCTATTAAAAAACCGATGGCCTTTTTCTTTCCCTCCCGGTACTGCTCGACAGGACCCGGATTATCATCTATGACCTGTTCTATTATTTCTTCAAGTTCGCCTGAGTCGCTTATCTGCTCCAGTCCCTTTTCCCTGATCACGTCCTCTGGATCACTTCCCTTTTTAAACATCTCTTCAAATACAGTCTTGGCTATCTTTATGCTTATCCTGCCGCTGTCGATTATCTCAAGCATACTGCACAGGCGACCGGGAGTTACCCTGCTGTCGCATATATGGATCTTTTGCCTGTTTGCCAGGGCGCTGAAATCACCCATTATCCAATTGGCCAAAGCCTTGGCATCATCAAAGCATTTAAGACAGCTCTCGAAATATTGGGCTATCTTCCTGTCGCCGGCTATAAAACCGGCATCATACGAAGATAATCCATATTCTTCCATATACCTTTGCGACTTGTTTTCCGGAAGTTCGACTATGGCAGCCCTAATACTTTCGACCATATCATCATCTATTATTATCGGCACCAGGTCCGGTTCAGGAAAATACCGGTAATCATGCGCTTCTTCTTTGGACCTTAAAGCCCTGGTGGTGCCGCTGTCATTATCATAGTGCCGCGTTTCCTGGACTACTTTTTTTCCTGAGTCAAGCAGTTTTCCCTGCCTTTTTATCTCGTACTCCAGACCCTTCTGCAGGAACTTGAATGAATTGAGGTTCTTTATCTCTGTCTTGGTGCCCAGCCCTTTTTCATCCTGGAGCCTGATGGAGACATTGGCATCGCACCTGAGGCTTCCCTCCTCCATGCTGCAGTTGCTTACATCCAGATAGAGGAGAAGGTTTTTCAGCGATGTCATATATTCCCTGGCTTCCCCCGGGGTCCTTATGTCCGGCTCGGTGACTATCTCAATAAGCGGGGTGCCGGCACGGTTAAAGTCCACTATGCTGCCTCCCGATCCGCTTATCCTTCCCGTGCTGCCGCTATGGATAAGTTTTCCTGCATCTTCTTCCATATGTACCCTGGTTATGCCCACCTTCCTGACATAGTCTCCCATATTCACCTCAAGATATCCTCCCACACCCAGAGGCAGGTCATACTGGGATATCTGGTAATTCTTGGACATGTCAGGGTAGAAATAATTCTTTCTGTGGAATATGGTCTTCTTATTGATCCTGCAGTTTAAGGCCAGGGCGATCTTTATGGCAAATTCTACCGCCCTCCTGTTTAATACCGGAAGCGAGCCGGGATGACCCAGGCAGACCGGACAGGTATTGATATTTTTTTCTTCACCAAAGGACAGCCTGCAGCCGCAGAACATCTTGGTAGCCGTTCCCAGCTCCAGGTGAGTCTCAATCCCTATAATAGATCTATATTTGCTGCCTGTCTCTGTGCTGCTCTTCATATTCCTGGTTTTTCCTTAAATGATATAGCTTTCTCCAGGGCATATGCTGTCCGTATCACATTATCCTCCCTCAATACATTGCCCATCACCTGCAGCCCTATGGGGAGTCCCCCGCCCGAAAGTCCTGCCGGTATGGATACGGCTGGAAGGCCGGCAAGGTTTACTGGAATGGTGCATATGTCGGACATATACATAGCCAGGGGGTCGTCAGTCTTCTCGCCCTTCCTGAATGCCGTGGTGGGCGAAGCGGGAGATATGAGGACATCGTATGTGGAAAAAGCCTTATCAAAATCATTTTTTATAAGGGTCCTTACCTTAAGGGCCTTCTCATAATATGCATCATAATAACCGGCGGACAGGCAGTAAGTGCCGATCATTATCCTCCTCTTTACTTCATCCCCGAAACCCTCAGCCCTGGTATTTTTATACATCTTCCTCAGCGTGTCTGCATCACTATCCCTGAAGCCATATCTGACTCCGTCAAAACGGGAAAGATTGGAACTGGCCTCGGAGGGAGCTATTATATAATACACATTAAGGGCATATTCAAGATTTGGTATGGATACCTCTTCTACTTCTGCCCCCATGTCTTCTGCTTTCTTGAGCACCGAAGTCACAGCAGCCTTCACCTCAGCATCTATACCCTCTGCCATGAGTTCTGAAGGCACTCCTATCCTGAGGCCTTTTATGTCATCCCTTAAAAAGCTTTTAAAATCAGGCATTTCCCGGTCAAGGGAGGTGGAATCATGCCTGTCATGGCCGCATATCGCATTCAGCATGGCGGCACAATCTTCCATGTCCCTGGTGAAAGGGCCTATCTGGTCCAGTGATGAAGCAAATGCCACCAGGCCGTATCTTGATACCAGGCCGTATGTGGGTTTGAACCCTACCACTCCGCAAAGCGAGGCCGGCTGCCTGATGGAGCCGCCGGTA
>CAZDXU010000215.1:0-10776 GCA_964509585.1 uncultured Actinomycetota bacterium
CAAAAATACCACTTCATCCGCACCTTCCGTATCGTAAAAAGCAGCCAGCTCTACCGGATCCCCTGCATCCCGGAGATCCAAAAATTCTATTCCCTTTACTACCCTGCCCCTGTCTACATCCAGGCAGGGTATTATCCTTTTAGTTATCACTGCCCTTACCTGCCTTAATAGCTTCTGCCAGGTCCATAGGATCCTTTCCTTCATAGAGGGCTTTTCCTGCTATTACCCCGGTTACACCCAATGATTCTATCTTCTTAAGCTTTTTTATGTCATCGACACTGGAGATCCCGCCTGCTATTATAAAGGACATGGAGGTACCTGCCAGTATCTTCCGTAGATTTTCGGTATCGACACCTCCCAGCGTACCGTCACGATCGATGTCGGTTACTATGACTTCTTCCATACCCAGCTCCTCCAGCTCTGCTGTAAAGTCAAATATTTTTTTTGAAGTCCTTTCCTGCCATCCATTCTTGTAGATAGTCCCGTCTTTGCCGAAATCCAGGCTTATTATTATCTTATTTCCGAACCTGCTGGATCCTGACTCCAGAAAATCCCTGTCTTCTATAGCCCTGGTCCCCAGAATAACCCTGTCTATGCCAGCGGAAAGTACTTTTTCCATGGTGTCAATATCCCTGATACCGCCGCCGTACTGGACCTTTACTCCGGTCTTTTTCCTTATATTTTCTGCCAGGGAAAGATTGGATACCCTGCCCGTCCTGGCTCCATCCAGGTCTATGATATGTATCCATGAGGCGCCTTTTTCTTTCCACCTGCCGGCAACTATGAGCGGGTCATCAAAATATTTTGTCTTCCTTCCGAAATCCCCCCTGGTGAGCCTGACGCATTGTCCGTCTATTATATCTATTGCCGGATATACTATCATTTTCTGCCTTCCGCCAGTCTGATAAAATTCTTTACCAGGACCTGTCCAATGGTGCTGCTTTTCTCAGGATGGAACTGGAACCCGAAAATATTGTCTTTTTCCACACTTGCTGCCAGGTCGGTACCGTATTCTGTGGTGCTGCTTATTGTAGAAGGATCATCGGGTACCGCATGGTAGGAATGTACAAAATAGAAATACTCTCTATCCTTTATGCCGGGAAAGATCTTGCTTTCCTTCATCTTTATATTCACCTGGTTCCACCCCATATGCGGTATCTTGACACCAGGAGGTATTTTCCGGACTGATCCCCTGAGTATTCCCAGTCCCCGGTTTTTGCCGTCTTCCAGGCTGTAGTCGAATAGGAGCTGCATCCCCAGGCATATTCCCAGAAAAGGTTTCTTTATTACTGCCTGGTTTATGACGCCGACCAGGTTTCTTTCTTCCAGGTTAAGGAATGCATCCCTGTAGGCGCCTACGCCGGGAAGTATCACGGCTCCGGCTCCGGCTATCACTGCAGGATCTGCTGTCACTTTTATATCAGCGCCTGCCCTCATAAAAGAGTTTTTGACACTGCTTATATTTCCCATGCCATAATCTATTATCGCAATATACATCTTGATCCCGCATTACTATTATATTTCCGGTAAACAGACCGGCAGCAACCTGATTGTCTTAGAAAAAAGTATTTTTTTCAAGAGACTGTTTGCATGTTGGGCACAACCGGTCAGAATTTCAGATAGAGCCTTTGGTAGACGGTATCCGGTCCTCGCCGGTCAGCCTGCTGGCCCTGTGAAGCGTCATGCCGAATGCCTTGAATGCCGCTTCTATTATATGGTGGGAAGCCAGTCCCGAGTTCTTGGTTATATGCAGGTTTATGGAGCAGTTATTTACCACAGCCTGGAAGAAATCCTCTATTATGGAGGTTTCCATCCCTCCTTCAAGCAATTCATATTCCATTTCCACCCGGTAAGCCAGATACGGCCTGCCCCCGATATCCATAGACACAGAGACTTCGGCCTCATCCATGGGTATGGTGATATCGGCAAATCGTACAATTCCTTTCCTGTCCTTAAGGCAGCTGTCTATTGCCTTTCCCAGGCATATTCCCAGGTCTTCTACCAGGTGGTGGCTCTCCACAGCAGTATCACCAGAAGCCGAGACTTTCAGGTCAAAACGGCCGTGCCTGGCAAAACTCTCAAGCACATGGTCCAGAAAGTCTATGGTGGTGCATATTTCCGAATCTCCCCTGCCGTCCATGTCAAGACTCAGATCTATTTCTGTCTCTTTTGTCTTACGCTCTATGCTGGATCTTCTTTCCATATTAAAAGCCTGTCATAAAATATTCTTTATTTTATTTATAAAAATGTCAATTTCGCTATATTTTATCTTATAGCTGGCAATATTGGCAATCAGCCTGGTAGTAGATTCCATAATATCCTCCATCTCCACCAGGTTGTTCTCACTCATGGTCTCACCGGTAGAAGTTATATCAAGGATCTCCTCGGCTATCCCCAGTATAGGTGCAAGTTCCACAGAACCGTGAAGCTTTATTATCTCTGCCTGTATGCCCTTTGAATTAAAATATCTCCGGGCAATATTGGGGTAGCTTGTGGCTACTTTTACAGACCCAAAGTGCTGATAGTGGGCTTTTACCCTGTCAATACCGTCCTTTTTGGTGGCCAGCACCAGCCTGCATCTTCCATTTCCCAGGTCCAGCAGCTCATATACATTACTTTCCTTCTCGGCCAGTACATCCTTTCCGGCAAATCCTATATCGCAGGCGCCATGCTCTACATAAACCGGGACATCCATGGGCCTGGATATTATATACCTGACTCCATCCTTTTCTGAATCGATCAGCAGCTTCCGGTCCTTTTTTTCCAGGTCCCGCGTGTCAAGACCTGCTCTTTTCAAAAGCATAAGGCATTCCCCGAAAAGGTATCCCTTAGGTATGGCTATTTTTAATCTTTTATCCATCTATCTGCTTCTCCCATCAGGCCGGCCCTGTCCGTAGTCTTTGACTTCCCGCTCCGGGTGTCGGTTATGCTGAAACCGGTAAGATCCCCGGATGCAGCGACCAGGAGGCGGCAGCCTTTTTCCCGGGCAAGCATGAGTATATCATCCACCTGGTCCAGCAGGATCTCCACATCTATGCCTTTTTTCCTTATATCATCAGCCAGTCCCATAAGGAAGCCCGCGTCACCGCATGATCCCCGGCAGCCCAGCATTATCTTTTTTTCATCCGAGATGTCTTTATCTCCCAGGGCATCATGCAGTACATCTATGTCCAGGGCAAAACCTGTTGCCGGCATATCACTTCCAAATTTTTTTATGAGACTGTCATACCTTCCGCCGCTTCCTATCATCCCGGTTATCCCGCGGCAGTATACTTCGAACAGCAGTCCCGTATAATAATCAAAATCCCTTATTATGCTGAAATCAAATACCAGGTATTTTTCCAGTCCCTGTTCCTCCAGCATCCGGTATAGCCCCTCCAGGTATGCAAAAGCTTCCAGCACCTGTCTTTCGCCAATATCCGACACCATGTCTGAAATATTTTCCAGGTCATTTCCGGGCCGGATAAGCCTCTTGAATATCCTGGCCTTACTGCTGTCACAATCCTTTAAAAGGTTCTCGATGCGGACAAAATCCTTTTCTATGATATTTTTTTTAAATTCCAGTCCGGCCGGATTGTCAAGGCCCAGCCATTTAAAAAGACCTTCAATAAATCCTATATGGCCTACCGCGATCCTGAATTCCTGCAGGCCCAAATGTTTAAGCACCCGGGTAAGTATTATCACTATTTCGGCATCAGCCTGCATTCGCAGGCCGGAACCTATGAATTCCAGGCCTGCCTGGGAGAAGACCCTTTTATTGCCTGCCTGGCTTCCCGCCTGCCTGAACACATCTGAAAAATAGCAGAACCTTGCCGGAAGCTGGTCTTTCCTTAAGCGCATTCCCGCCAGCCTGGCTATAGGTATGGTCATATCGGCTCTCAAGGATATGAGGCTTCCGTCTATATCGATGAAGTTTATAAGCTTTTCTTTCCAGCCGCCGCCCACGCCTATGGAGATATTCTCGGTATATTCCATAACCGGGGTCTTGACCTCGCCATATCCCCAGCTTTTGAATTCCTTCCTTACAAGGTCCCTGATGGCATTCCTCTGGCCTGACTCCACCGGGAAAATATCCCTGAAGCCAAAGGGAAGGCGGATCTGGCTGTTTTTTCCTGACTGTCCGAACATAATAGAATATATAAAAAAATATTTAAGAAAAGAATATTATTACAAAACAATAAAAAAGTAAAACTTATATGCCCAGGCTTTCCAGCCTCTGCCTCTCGGTGACCGGTTTAAGGTCATTATCGGCTGAATAGTTCTTGCCGTTCTCAAACACGGTAAGTATGGCGCCCCGGGCAGCCTTTACGCCGCTCAGGTGGGGCGCATCAAGGATGCCCTTTTCTACTGCAGATGCCAGTATTGCCGGTGCAATAAGGGGATCAGGGTATTCTTTCTTTTCATCCAGGGATCTTATGCTGTCTATTATAAGGCAGGCTTCCCTTAGCAGTTCCTCTTTTCTTTCCAGCACAGAAGGGTCTTTTTTCATGTCCGGACATCCGTAAATGCAGTTTTCTATGACCCTGGCGGCTATTTTCGTACTTTCGATGATATCATCAGGCCTGGCTGCATGATCGGCTTCGCAGTAGCCCACAACATGAAGAATGGCTGGTTCCAGCTGCATCTGCAGCATGGTGGATGAGGCCAGCTGGCCTTTGCTCTGGTCAAAATCAGGGGGATAGCTAAAAAGTCCGGCCCTGGTCTCCCTGAAACTGGTAAAATTATCGTCATGCAGTGATTCTACAAGCTCCACTTTGGCCAGCATCTTGGCCAGGTCCATGGCAAATGAAGTCTCGGGAGGAGTATTGAACATATACTGGGCCACATAGGTCCTTACTCCCATCTTTTTTGCATTATATGCTGCCAGGTAGGCAGCTGCCGCGGCTATGGCATCGGGAGCATATCTCAGGCTCCAGTGATGGGATTCATTGACCTCTACCGGTATATTTTTCTCCCCGTGCCATTTCATCACTGACTGGTTCTCCGAGATGGACGGTATAAGTTTTCTGCCACTCCTGTTGTCCAGAACATTGTACCAGAAAAGGGGCACGGCGCACCATGCATTATTTATATTATCACACAGCACTTTTGCCATCTTCAGTATGTCATTGGTGCCGCTGTAGCATCTCATAAGGGGATAGTTTCCCGTCCTTGACGCTTTAAAGAGTTTCCTGAAGTCTTCTTCGCTCCTGAGCGGTACTCCTCCGGCACCGTCCTGTCTGGGGTCCATCTTTTCCGGATGGAAGAAAAACTCCTGAGTGTTCTGGTCAGGTCCTATGGAAATGACATCCAGAAGCCCGCTTTCGGCTATCAGCTTTATGCCTTTCAGGGTCTCCTCGATGGTGGGCCTTCCGAAATGATGCCTTATGAGGGGAAAAGGCTTTTTATATCCTATCCTTTCCACCAGTTTGTCCGGCGGGACTGCCTTAACCGCTTCAGGCTCTTGTTGCCTGAGGTAAGCTTCCACCTGACTGCTGTCATCCCCGCCGGTGAATATCTTTTTAAATATGCCTGTCTTCTGTGCTATTTCTGCCACCGGTTTTGTGGTGCCCAGTATGAACTCTATATTCCCAAGCCGCTTTTCTTCCCTGATCTTTTTCCCCAGCTCCTCAAATAATGGTATTATGCTTTCCGGGGAAAGCCTGTAGCTTATGGCTACAATATCAGGCCCGTATTCCTCTATTTCACTCGCCAGGCTGTCTATGTCCATGGCAGAACCGGAAAACCTGGTCTCATAACCTGCCTTTTTGGCAGCAGCCAGGAAATTCAATACACCGGCTAAATGTATACAGCTGCCTATGCATACTCCCAGTATCTTCTTCATGGCTATCTACTTCTTTCCGTTTATAAGTATTTTCCTTATCTCGTCCATATTAAGTCCCGTCATCCCCAAGCTGTCAAGATTCCGTCCTATTTTCCTGAAATCCCTGCCGAAGATGGAATCGGCTATATTTATGAGGGAATCTATTACCGGAGTCTGGACTCCTGTCTTTTTCCCCACCTCCGATATGGGGACCAGGCTCATGGGGACATCTTCTGTTATATAGCGTACATTTGTAGTCCTGGGAGCCATTATGCCCACATATCCGGGATTGCTGTGGATGGCATCAAAAAGATTGTCTTCCACCACATTATAGGCCATTGACAGCCAGTCTATGGCACTGTATATATTATCGCATTCGAGCTCTTCCGCGATCTTTACCCTTTCCAGGTCCACAGCTTCCAGTACCCGGGCTACAGACTGGGTGACGCCTTCTATATAAAACTGGAAATTACCCAGGGTTGATTCTATCCTGGATGCATTAAGTATGGTTATTGCCGGATGAAATACCGCTCCCATATTATTAAAGCTGGTCTCGATGACATCGGTACCCGATATAAACTCGGGAAATGCAGTATTCAGCTTGTCCATCACTTCTTCTGTCTTGTCGGATGGTATGGCTGCTACCGGTATGGCCTGCTTTATCCTGAATATCTTTGCCGTTGCCGGACCCATGCCCCTGCTGGCATAAATAAATGTCTGGGCCTCTGACACTATGACATCCCTGTTATTGCCGCTTTCCTTGAGCACCTGGAGAAATTCCAGGGCTCCGCAGGTCCTACCAGGGTTTAGGACTACTATCTGTCCGTCTTTTAGAAATGGGGCGCAATTTTCGGCAATTGACCTGTGTCCGTTTGCCGGCACTACAACCATGATGATATCTGCCCCTTCGATCACCTTCCCTATATCGTCGCTTACCACATCAAGGCGGCCGAAACCTTTTATCTCACCTTCAAGTTCTATGCCCCTCATCTTTATAATAGGTTTTATCCTGGAAAGCGTCCTGTTGTAAAGGTTTACGGAAAAACCCTTTATGGCCAGGTGGGCCGCAAGCGCCTTTCCTCCGTGCCCTGCTCCCAGAACAGCGAATTTAAGGTCCTTCAATTATGATCACCCCGGTATATTTCTGTTAATGTTTTCCTTTTCTTCCACTCTTTGCCAGGTCATCCTGCCGCCAAAAGCAGTCTCAATATCTTTTAAAAGGTCAGTACTGCCATTTATCCTGAAATCAAGCGGAAGGTCGTATTTTTTACCCGGACCTTTGCCGCTATCGGCTTTCACCCTGAATTCTATCATATATTGGCCGGGATTTTTCCTTATGATACCATAAAGATCATTTATGACCTCTTTATCCAGGTCTTTTTTCTTTATGGAGAATATGATCTTTCTGCCATTATCTTTTTTGCCGGCTCCCTTGCTTTTCAAGCTGTCTGTATCTTTCTGCAGCCTGCTGATGTCATTGGCCAGTAGTTTTACCTGGTCTTCTTTTTTATCCAGCTTCCCCTTCATGCAGACTATCTGGTCTTCTGCAATAAATTCTCTGTATTTTTCCAGCACATTCGGAAATACGACCACTTCCAGGCTGCCCTCGATATCTTCAAGGTCTACAAAGCACATCTGCTGGTCCTTTTTGGTATAAATGGTCTTGATCCCGGTTATTATGCCTCCCACGGCAACAGCTGCCTTATCCTCCCTGTCGGCCAGGCTGTTTATACTGTCAAGGGCCGATAATGTGTTTTCATATTCAAACAGGGGATGGCCTGATATATATAATCCCAGCATCTCCTTTTCAAAATTAAGAAGCTGCTTAGGGGGATATTCTTCATCCTGGCCGCTGCTCTCCAGGATGCCGCTGAACATCATCTTGTCCTGTCCGGACTCGCCATTGTCAAAAAGGGAGAACTGCCCCCTGTCCCTGTCCTTCCTCACCTTGAGTGTTTCCTCGGTGATCTTCTCAAAATTATTAAAAAGGAATTTCCTGCTGCTGCCCAGCGAATCGAATGTTCCGCTTTTTATAAGGCTCTCCAGGGTTTTTTTATTGAGCACTATAGGCTCTACCCTCTCGCAGAAATCAATGAAATCCCGGAATTTCCCGGATTCCTTTCTTTGTCTTTCTATGCTTTCTATTACATTTACACCCACATTCTTTATGGCTGACAGTCCAAAACGTATGGAATCACCCATAACCGTGAAGTCAGAAAAGCTTTCATTGATATCAGGGGGGAGCACTACTATGCCCATCCTCCTGGTCTCCTGCACATACTGGGCCACCTTATCCTGGTTTCCCATCCTGATGCTCAATATGGCTGCCATGAACTGGACCGGGTAATTGGCCTTAAGATATGCCGTCTGGTAGGATATCATGGCATAGGCAGCGCTATGTGACTTATTGAAGCCGTATTCGGCAAAATGGTTTACCAGCTGGAAAATATTTACCGCTATTTCTTCATCAATGCCATTATTTTTTGCCCCGTCTATGAATTTCTGCCTTTGCTGTTCCAGGAGCTTTCTTTTTTTCTTGCTTATAGCGCCCCTGAGTATATCAGCTTCCGACATGGAGAATCCTGCCAGCTCAGAAGCAATGCCCATTACCTGTTCCTGGTATAGAATAATGCCGTAGGTTTCCTTCAAGATGGGTTTAAGGCTGGGATGGGGATATTCTATGGCCTTTCTTCCGTTCTTGCTTTCCACAAAATCATTGACCATACCGCTCTGCAGAGGTCCCGGCCTGTAGAGTGCCAGGAGCGCCACCAGGTCCCCGAATTTGGACGGCTTGAGGTTTACCACCAGCTCCCTCATGCCTGAGCTCTCCAGCTGGAATACTCCCAGACAGTCTCCTTCGGCCAGCATATTATATGTCTTCTCATCATCCAGGCCGACATTGTTTATATCAATATCGGTTCCCCCGGTCTTTTTTACCAAGAAGAGGCATTTATCAATAAGGGAAAGGGTCTTTAGGCCCAGAAAATCCATTTTCAAAAGCCCTATTTCCTGGACATCCTCCATCTTGTACTGGGTGACTATATCGCTGTCGCCCTCTTTCTGTATGGGGGTATAGTTAAACAGGTCTTCTGCGGATATCACCACTCCTGCCGCATGTATAGAGTCCTGCCTGACCATACCTTCCAGGGATATGGCCATATCGATAACATCCCTTATCCTCTGGTCATTTTCATATACCTGGCTTAGTTCGGCAGACATCTCCAGGGAATTCTTAATAGTGACATTGAGTTCCATGGGTATCATCTTGGCCACCCGGTCGACTTCTGCATAGGGAACCTCAAGCACCCTTCCTGCATCCCTTATGGCCTGCCTGGCGGCCATGGTTCCGAATGTTATGAGCTGGGCTACCCGCTTTTCCCCATATTTCTCCGTTACATATCTTATGACCTGGCTTCTTTTCTCATAGCAAAAATCTATATCAATATCCGGCATGCTTCTTCTTTCCTCATTGAGAAAACGCTCAAAAAGAAGTCCGTGTTCCAGGGGGTCTATATCAGTTATCTCCAGGCAGTACGACACTATGCTTCCGGCAGCTGAGCCTCTTCCCGGGCCTACCCTTATATTGTTCTGCCTGGCAAAATGGACAAAATCCCAGACGATGAGGAAATACTGGCAAAATCCCATCTTCTCTATCACATCCAGCTCTTTCCTTATCCTGTCTTTTACCTGTTCATCGATATTCCCGTATCTCTTTTCAGCCCCGGCAATGACCAGCTTTTCCAGGTACTTTTCCGGAGCCATATCTTCCGGGGTCTGGAAATTGGGGATCAAATTCATACCCAGACTGACATCCACATTGCACCTTTCAGCTATTTTAAGGGTGTTCTCCAAAGCGTCTCCGTATTCATGGAAAAGCTCCTTCATCTCGGAAGCATCCTTGAAATAATACTGGTCGGTAGAAAATTTCAGCCTGCCTGCGTCACTTATCATAGAACCGGTCTGGATACACAGCAGGACATCATGAAACCTGTTATCCTGTTTTTCCAGGTAGTGGACATCATTCGTGGCTACCATAGGTATGGAGTACTTCTGCGATAGTCCTTTCATCCCTTTATTGGCTTTTTTCTGTTCCGGCAGTCCTGAATCCTGTATCTCAAGATAAAAGTTTTCCCTGCCGAATACACCTATATACTTTTCCAGTGCCTTTCCGGCAAGGTCTGTCCTGTCCGCTAATAGATGCCTGGGGATCTCGCCGGCAATGCAGCCGCTTAAGGCTATAAGACCCTGGCTGTGCTTTTTAAGTATTTCCATATCCACCCTGGGCTTATAGTAAAAGCCTTCAAGAAAACCGAAGCTTACCAGCCTCATCAGGTTCTGGTAGCCGGTATTATCCTTAGCCAGGAGGGTAAGGTGAAACAGGGAATCCTGGCTTTTGTCCCTTACAGCCTGTTTCTCAAACCGGCTGCCCGGCGCCACATAGACCTCGCATCCTATAATAGGCTTTATGCCGGCCCGCCTGGCCGCGCGATAGAATTCCACTGCTCCGTACATAACTCCATGGTCGGTAAGGGCCACTGCCGGCATGCCCAGGGCTGCCGCCTTTTCTACCAGGTTTTTTATCCTTACTGCACCGTCCAGCAGGGAATATTCACTATGGACATGAAGGTGTACAAAATTATCTCTGGCCATTAAAATCCGTTTTTCCGTTTTACCTGTATTGATTTTGTCCGGATCAAAGGACTACCCGGTACATCTCCTCCAGCGAGGTGACGCCGGCTGCCACTTTTTCCGCTGCTGCTTCTAAAAGCGTCCGCATCCCTTCTTCCCGGGCGGCGCCGCTTATGGCATCGGTGCTCTTTCTTTCCAGGAGCATCTCCCTAATCCTTTTGGATACCAGCAGGACTGAATAGATACCTATTCTTCCATAATATCCTTTATCATTGCAATTGGCGCATCCTACTGCCTTATATATGGTCTTGCCCTTAAGTATGGGTTCTATTTCTTCATCAAGC
>CAZDXU010000216.1:0-2508 GCA_964509585.1 uncultured Actinomycetota bacterium
GGTTATCAATTACCGTTACATCATGTCCTTCTTTTAAAAACATTGCTGCCAGAGAGGAGCCTATGAAGTCATAACCGCCGCTTATTAATACTTTCAATGCATCTTGCTCCTTTCAATTCTAAAATTTCTCTTAAAACGGAATAAAGATTCAGGGAATTTGCATTCATGATCTGGGAGTAAACTCATTTGTCATTAACAATCTTTAGGAAAGCTTCAACCAGTTCCGGATCAAACTTTATGCCTGCATCTTTCTTTATCTCTTTAATGGCCTGCTCCCTGGAAAAAGCTCTCCTGTACGGCCTGTCACTTGTCATTGCATCAAAACTGTCGACTATTGATATTATACGGGCCATTAAAGGTATTTCCGTACCTTTAATACCTTCAGGATAACCGCTGCCGTCCCAGTTTTCATGATGGTAAAGTATCGCGTCGGCAATTGCCGCAAGATCAACTGATGATTTTGCTATGCGGTAACCTACTTCAGGATGTTTTTTAACCATTTCCCATTCTTCGGGGGAAAGCTTTCCCGGTTTTAAGATTATGCTGTCGGCAACAGCTATTTTCCCTACATCATGGAGGGCAGAAAGCATTGTAAGTTCGTCAAGCTCAGTCTGGGAAAGCTTTAAGTTTTTGCCCAGCAGAAGCGCAAGACCCTCCATCCTCTTTACATGTCCTTCCGTTTCATATTTCTTTTCATCAAGCGTTTTTTCAATAGAGGATATTATGGTGCGGTGTGTCCTTTTTTCATCGCTCATCTTATCTGTATACATCTTATCTTCTGAAGATTTCAGTATCTCCTCAATGCTTTCATCTTCCTTTACCTTGATGGCTGTCCCCAGTGAAATGCTTACGGGCATATCTTCTGTGTCATGCTGGGAGCAGGTTTTTTTTACCCTGCCCGCAATCTCCTCTGCTGTGCTGTAGTCTGTAAGTGGCAAAAGGATGATAAACTCATCCCCGCCCCATCTTGAGATGATATCTGACTTTCTAAAGCTCTGCTTTAGTATTTCCGCAGCTTTTTTCAGCAGCTCGTCGCCCTTCTCGTGGCCGTAGGTGTCATTTATCATCTTAAGGCCATTGACATCCCCCATTACTATGCTAAGCGGCAGGTTTCTTTCCACATTGAGCCTTGCCAGCTCTTCTTCAAAAAAAGCCCTGTTATACAGGCCCGTAAGGTAATCATGAAAGGACATATATTTTATTTTATCTTCATACTCCTTCCTATCGGTAATGTCTTCCATGACAAGAAGCTTTCCTGCTATTTCCTTCTGGCGTATCCTAACCGGGGTCAGTGACACATCAAAATATTTATCCCGGCCGCCTGCATTAATCATTGTATCTTTTTTAGCCTCTGACTGGCCCCCGTTAAGACTGGGGCTGTAGCCGGGCCATAAGGAGCTTATGTGTTTTCCCATAAAGTCAGGGTTGGCTGAAAATAGATCCTGTGCCGGCCTGTTCATAAAATTAACCTCATCTTTTTTGTTTAAGACTATGACGCTGTCATTTATATTTTCTATTATTGATTCATAGTTTATGGGGACAAACTCACCCATACTTAAATATCTATAGCCGAACGCCCAGTAAATTATCCAGGCCAGGCATAAAGCAAAAGGGGCCAGGTTGGTTACCAGGGGCATCGCTTCAAAAGAGTGAAGTGAGTCAAGGGTAAATACAACAATCACTGATAAAAGCAGGATAAGAGCCTGGCGCCTGAAAAACCTATGCCTTCCTGCCAAAACTAACAATAGAAATATTAAACTTGAAAAGATTAAAACACTATAATACCCAAGCCCGATCCAGCCTACGATATCATAACCTTTTCCTAAAGTTGATTCCAGAATACCGTCTGGCCTTATGGTTAAATTCTTCTGTAATAGTCTGGAAACATCATTTGCAATACGAGATATAAGGTCTGCCGCCGGTATTATGCTTATGGCAATTATCATGTCTTTTTTAACCAGCCTTGCAAAACCCACCAGCTTTGCTGATAGAATAAAAATTGCTACCGGGACTATAGTTGTTCCGAGATATCCCAGACTATTAAAAATAATTTTACCGACAACAGTTACATTAATTATTTCCAGGGCTAAGCCTGATATCCATACAGCAGTGCCGATCAGCAGAAAAGCCGTGATCTTCAGGTCTTCACTGGATTTAAGCCTGAAAATAATAACCAGAAATGGCAAAGTTATTGCCAGTGCAACAAGATAGGAAATTACATATTTGCTGAATTGAATTATCATAATTTTATAAGATACATAAATTTACATATAATTTTAAATATTGGAAAATCTCTCATATTCATAATCATTCCGTTCGCTTCACTCAAGGCCAAAACGGGATTAAAATCGCTGACCTTAAGCTGGTTTTTTAACATATCTTTTTTCAGCCCTTTTCTCCCGCCGTTACAATATTAATAAAAATATCCACCAGTTCAGGATCAAACTGTGTGCCTGAACATCTTTTTAATTCTTCCACGGCTTCTGCTTCCGTAACCGCCCTTTTATA
>CAZDXU010000217.1:0-2220 GCA_964509585.1 uncultured Actinomycetota bacterium
AGAGCCAGAAGCGCCACCAGGTCTCCGAATTTGGACGGCTTCAGGTTTACCACCAACTCCCTCATGCCTGAGCTTTCCAGCTGGAATACACCCAGACAGTCTCCTTCGGCCAGCATCTTATATGTCTTCTCATCATCCAGGCCGACATTGTTTATATCAATATCGGTTCCCCCGGTCTTTTTTACCAAAAAAAGGCATTTATCAATAAGGGAAAGAGTCTTAAGACCCAGAAAATCCATCTTTAAAAGCCCTATCTCCTGGACATCCTCCATCTTGTACTGGGTGACTATATCGCTGTCGCCTTCTTTCTGTATGGGGGTATAGTTAAAAAGGTCTTCTGCAGATATCACCACTCCGGCCGCATGTATCGAGTCCTGCCTGACCATGCCTTCCAGGGATATGGCCATATCGATGACATCCCTTATCCTCTGGTCATTTTCATATACCTGGCTTAGTTCGGCAGACATCTCCAGAGAATTCTTAATGGTGACATTGAGTTCCATGGGTATCATCTTTGCCACCCGGTCGACCTCTGCATAGGGCACCTCAAGCACCCTTCCTGCATCCCTTATGGCCTGCCTGGCAGCCATAGTGCCAAATGTTATTAGCTGGGCTACCCTCTTTTCCCCGTATTTCTCCGTGACATACTTTATGACCTGGCTTCTTTTCTCATAGCAGAAATCTATGTCTATATCCGGCATGCTTCTTCTTTCCTCGTTGAGAAAGCGCTCAAAAAGGAGACCGTGTTCCAGCGGGTCTATATCAGTGATCTCCAGGCAGTATGACACTATGCTTCCGGCCGCTGATCCTCTTCCCGGACCTACCCTTATATTGTTCTGCCTGGCAAAACGGACAAAATCCCAGACGATAAGGAAATACTGGAAAAACCCCATCTTCTCTATCACATCCAGCTCTTTCCTTATCCTGGCTTTTACCTGATCACCGATCTTCCCGTACCTCTTTTCAGCCCCGGCAATGACCAGCTTCTCCAGGTACTTTTCCGGAGGCATATTTTCCGGGGTCTGGAAATTGGGGATCAGGTTCATGCCCAGCTTGATATCCACATTGCACCTTTCGGCTATTTTAAGGGTGTTTTCCAGGGCATCCCCGTATTCACCGAATAGTTCCTTCATCTCGGAAGCATCCTTGAAATAATACTGGTCGGTGGAAAATTTCAGCCTGCCTGCGTCACTTATCATGGACCCGGTCTGAATACAGAGCAGTACATCATGAAACCTGTTATCCTGTTTTTCCAGGTAATGGACATCATTTGTGGCCACCAGCGGCATGGAGTACTTCTGCGACAGTTCTTTCATACCCTTATTGGCTTTTTTCTGTTCCGGCAGTCCCGAATCCTGTATCTCAAGATAAAAGTTTTCCCTGCCGAATATACCGATATGCTTTTCCAGCGCCTTCTCGGCAAGGTCCATCCTGTCCGCCAGCAGATGCCTGGGGATCTCACCGGCGATACAGCCGCTCAAGGCTATAAGACCCTGACTGTGCTTTTTTAGTATTTCCATATCCACCCTGGGCTTATAGTAGAAGCCTTCAAGAAAACCGAAGCTTACCAGCCTCATCAGGTTCTGGTAACCAGTATTGTCTTTTGCCAGGAGGGTAAGGTGAAACAGGGAATCCTGGCTTTTATCTCTTACGGCCTGTTTTTCAAACCGGCTCCCCGGCGCTACATAAACCTCGCATCCTATAATAGGCTTTATGCCGGCCCGCCTGGCTGCGCGATAGAATTCCACTGCTCCGTACATAACTCCATGATCAGTAAGGGCCACTGCCGGCATGCCCAGGCCTGCTGCCTTTTCTACCAGGTTTTTTATCCTTACGGCACCGTCCAGGAGGGAGTATTCACTGTGGACATGAAGGTGTACAAAATTATCTCTGGTCATTAAAATCCGTTTTCCGTTTTACCTGTATTGATTTTGTCCGGATCAAAGGACTACCCGGTACATCTCCTCAAGCGAGGTGACGCCGGCTGCCACTTTTTCCGCTGCTGCTTCCAAAAGCGTCCGCATCCCTTCTTCCCGGGCAGCGCTGTTGATGGCATCGGTGCTCTTTCTTTCCAGGAGCATCTCCCTTATCCTTTTGGATACCAGCAGGACTGAGTAGATGCCTATTCTTCCATAATATCCTTTATCATTGCAATTGGCGCATCCTACTGCCTTATATATGGTCTTGCCCTTAAGTATGGGTTCTATTTCTTCATCAAGC
>CAZDXU010000218.1:0-14117 GCA_964509585.1 uncultured Actinomycetota bacterium
ATATCTCTGGGCGGGCTCTGCTCCGAGTCCGGGGTCATCCTGGACTATGGATGCGGGCATAGCCACCTTAAAAGGATGCTGAATAAAAAAAATGTGATAGGATATGATATCATCCCGGAATTAACGGAAACAGAAGACTACAGGACTATAAAGCCGGACAAGATAGTAATGTC
This sequence comes from uncultured Actinomycetota bacterium, assembly GCA_964509585.1. GTDB lineage: Bacteria > Actinomycetota > Humimicrobiia > Humimicrobiales > Humimicrobiaceae > M55B120. The sequence continues at coordinate 174 of CAZDXU010000218.1, forward strand.
CGGAGTGCTGGAGCACCTCTATCTTCATGAAATAAGAAAGTTATTAGATGATTTCCAGGCTATGAACCCCCATGCGGTCCTTATCACCTATCTGCCTACAGAGAATCTTATGTCAAAGATCGGCAAAAACATACTGGGCCAGAGAAATGCGCATGACGACCATGTCTCGGCATATACTGATATCAATAGCCTGGTAGAAGAAAGGTACTTTCCGGAAAAAAGAAAATATATCTATTTTAATATGGCACAGATAACCAGATATGCCCCAATAAACTAGATGGATGATATAACATCAAAAACCAAAAACGATGCCTGTGGTCCGGACCTGTCGATAATAGTATTATGCTACAAGTCCGGCCCGGAGGCAAAGACTTTTACGGATATGATCATCTCCGACCTGAAGGCAGGCAATATAGATGACTACGAGATTATATTGGTTGCCAATTATCATCCGGGGATGGATGATAATACTCCCGGGATAGTAAGGGATATAGCTAAGGATAATAAGGATATATCCTATATATCGAAGCCCAAGCCGCCAGGCGGCATGATGGGATGGGATCTTAAAAGCGGTCTGGAGATGGCAAAAGGAAAATACATCGTATTTATTGATGGCGACGGCCAGATGCCGGTAAGCGATATATCCAGGGTATACCATAAAATAAAAAACAGTGATTTTGACCTGGTAAAGACATACAGGCTGTCCAGGGGAGACAGCCTGTGGCGGAAGGTCATCTCCTGGGTTTTTAATACTTCTTTCAAAATATTATTTCCCGGGATCGGCTCTGGCGATATAAATTCAAAGCCCAAGATAATCAGGAAGGAAAAATATGAGATGCTGGACCTGTCAGAAAACGGCTGGTGTATCGATGCGGAGATGATGATCCAGGCAAGGTCGCTTAGATTCAATATATGCGAAATACCGACTGTATTCCTGGGACTGCAGGGAAGGAGAAGGTCTTTTGTCAGATTGCCGGCAATTCTGGAATTTGTACTTTTTTTATTCTTCTACAGGGTTTATATTCTATTTAATAAACTATGAATATATTTATAACAGGGGCAACAGGAAAGATCGGAAGGCTGCTGCTGGACCGCCTGATCGAAGAAGGCCGTATAAGTATATCTGCCCTGGTCCAGGATAAGGACGGCGGCTCTTTGCCTGGCGGCATAAAGATATGCAGGGGGGACATCGCGGACCTCAATAGCCTGAGGCATGCCCTTAAAGATGTTGACGGGATAGATACCGTGCTGCATATGGCTGCAGTTACCCACACAAACAAAAGGGATGAATACTACAGGGTAAATCTTGAAGGTACCAGGAATCTGATAAAAATATGTGAAGAAAGATCAGCTGGAAGGATCATCTTTATCAGCAGCAGGGCTGCCGTAGCGGGGGGCGGAGATTATGCGGAATCCAAGCTGGCTGCGGAAGATGCAGTAAAGTCATCAGGCCTGAACTGGCTGATACTGGCTTTTGGAGAAGTATACAGCATCAACGGCAAAGACGAGATCAACCGCATATGTAATCTTATAAAAAGGCATTATTTTATTCCCATCATAGGCAGAGGCAGGTACGGGCTGGCACCGGTTTATATAGAAGATGCGGTAAATTCCATAAAAAGCGCACTGGAGAAGGAGCATCTGAGAAATAAAAGGTATATAATCTGCGGACGGGAAGAGATCAGCTTCAGGGAATTGGTAAATACCATAATAAGGCTTCTGGGGGTAAAGAGAAAGATAATAAGCATCCCGCCAGGCATATTAAGGCTTATTTTCCGGACGGCAGCAGCACTGGGCAGCAGTATTATCGCTTATGACCAGCTTGACAGGCTGCTGGCGGATAAACCCTCGGATATAAAGGATGCAGCTGCCGACCTGGATCACAGGCCGGAAGGATTTGCAGATGTACTGAGGAGATCCTGCTTATAATCTTTCAGGTCTTTTCCCCGGCTATAAAATCCCTGAACTGGATGCCTGCCTTCAGGAGCTCGTCAGGATCGTTTATATTGATATTCCTGCCCCTGGTGAAATAGCCGTAAGCCTTTCCGGTCCTGGCAACATTGTTTATGGCGGCGGTTATCTCTTTCTCATTCCTGACAGGATGCGGAGGTGTCTTCCTTATAAAGTCATATATCTCATGGCTGAATATATATACGCCGCAGCCCCTTACCATATAGGGAGGGTCCTGAGGTTTTTCCAGTATCTCCACTATCCTTCCGTCTTTTTCGATTTTGGCAGAGCATGTCTGCCTGAGTATTTCCTTATCCGTTTCTTTTATCACCATCTCTGTTACTATTGAGCCTGAATCAAAGAACAGGTCCACCATGGGGCTGAGAGGATCTATGATGGAGCATTCATCCCCGAGTATGGTGAGGAAAGGGCGGTTCCTGATGTACTTCTCGGGAAGGAGTATGGCATTTGCCAGGCCGTCAAGGTTTTTCTGCTCTATAAAATGTATTCTTGCCTTCAGGCGGTGCCTGACATGCTTATGGTATTCCCTGATCTTTTCCCTGTGTACATTTATTATCACATAGATATCTTCTATTCCAAGCGATTCCATCTGGTCAATAAGATGGTGGAATATGGGTCTGTCATATATGGGGAAGAGTGTCTTGGGCAGCAGGTTTGAAAGATAACCCAGTCTTTTGGCAGAGCCCGCTGCCGGTATCACACCGATCTTTAATTCTTTTTCCATCAGGGTTTAAGGGTCCATTAATCAAAACGCCATAATAAAATAACCCAATTGGTGATTAAAGTAAAGAATAGACATCTATCCGGGCAAAGATAATGGCAGGATATGATGGTATTTGATTATGACAGCCTTTATTATATAATTTCGGTAATTTTTTAATATGATGATGTATATCCCGGCATTGGAAAAAAAAACAAATATTGACAGGGCAGCTTCATTTTTTAAAAATAATATCTTACTGGTAATAGCATTTATTATCTGCTGTTTTCTGGTCTTTTTTAACCTGGGGAGGATCGAGTTCTGGGGGGAGGATGAAGCCCAGACCCTCCTGTATGCATCCAGGCTTATAATAGGGCTGAAGAACCATTCACTATCAAATGCCACCGCATTTTATGGAAATGCCACACTCTCATCAGTTATGCTGGTGCAGGTGCCTTTTATACTGCTTCTGGGGGCAACGGAACTGGCTTCAAGGCTGCCTGCTGCCATCATAACTGTCCTGACGCTTTTTGTAATATACGGGATAGGGAGATTATTCCTGGGCAGGAGGGCGTCAGGATTTCTGGCGCTTGCCTTTTCCGTCTCCGGGGCGGTGGGGCTGTTTAAAAGCTCTATCGGGGTAGGTTTCTATATATTCTTCATACTGCTGGGTTTTTACTGCCTGGAGAGGTATTTTTACGGAAAAGACCCGGCGATGAGAGGAAAGCCGGGGGATCTTCACCGGGGCATCCTTTCTATCACAGCCGCTCTTATCATGGTCCCCGATGCTTATTTTTTCCTGCCTTTCTTTTTTATACTCCTGGCAGTCAACTTCAGGAAGATAGGGGCAAAAAGGCTTATAAAAAGCCTGATAGCCCCGCTACTTATATTCGGGTCGTTCATATATTTCGAGTTCTTCCTGCCCCGGAAGCTGATAGGCGTAAATAATGCCACCTATGAGCATTTCCTGGGCAGAAAAGAGGGCCTGGAGCTTTCCTTTAATCTCAGGGAATTCTTCCTGGGGTATATAAATAACTTTTCCATTTATTTCGTAATAGTATTTATTGCCGCTGCCGTATTCCTGGCAGTGATGAGGCTGACAGGCAGGATAAGGATACCGGGGATAATATGGAGGGCAATATTATTGTTTTCACTCCATTTTGTCATATGGATGTTTTTGACTAAAAGCGAGAACGGCCACCTGGCCAATAGTTATCCTGCAGCTCTTTTTATAATAGCATTTGCATTCCAGGCCATTGACGGAATAGCCGGGGGGCAGAATAAAGCCGGGGAAAGGGCGGTGAGCCCGAAACGTTTGCTGCTGTATCTTGCCGCACTGGCATTTATCTGCCTTAACTTCTACCACACTTTCGTGCTTTACAACTGCCTTTCACTGGACAAAGACAGATATCCCGGGATCTACCTGCCGTCCAGGGTACCGGCAGGATATGTTTACGGACATAAACTGGGCATAAAAAGCGCAGCCTACCTTCTGAGGGAAGATGATTATATTACAGGAGGTATGGTATCGCACTACGGGACGGCATTTAATTTTATCTATATGGGCGGGGAAATAATAATATATAATACATCTAATGCCATAGAGTATATGATGGCGGGAGACGATATAAGCCAGAAGTACAGGATCCGCTACATCGGCATATCGCCGGATTTTCACAACAGGGATTACCTGGAGTATGTGGATTCAAAGGGCTTTAAAAAGATAATAATAAGGCATGACGGCAGGGACCTGTATTATATATATGATCATCTTACCCCAAACGGCGAGACTATCATAATCGGAAGAGATGAATATGACAGGGAATACAACAGGACTTATTCCCGCATAGACAGGGCGCTGCCCTATTTTGACAGTTTTTAACACAAATAGACCAGGGGGCTGGACATGTATGACAGGCAGGAAAAAGGATCCGGGGCTGCTATAAGGATAAGGGAACTGGCCTTCATTTTTGCCAGGAGGAAATGGTGGTTTGCCGGGGTATTTGTTGTCATCCTTTTGGCCGGCAGCCTGTTCACATTTTTAAAGGAGCCTGTGTACAAGACATATTCCGTGATAGAGCTGAAAGGCGTCTACTATGACGACAGCCTATACAAGTATTATCCGGAAGAAGCAGGGTCTCTGGGGATACTTGCCCCCGTGATGGAATCGGCAGGGTATGAGTCAGGCATACTTTCGGATATTGCAAAAGGGTTCAGGGAAGAAGTATTCCTGGATAAAGTGTCGCAAGGACTTGGTCCGGATATAAGCTCCGAAGAACTCAGCAGTTCTTTTAACATCCTTATAGACAGCGGAAACAGGGTGATAAGGCTTGAGACATTTTATGATACGGCAGATGGCTCTTATGATATAAACAGGGCGCTTCTGGACAGCTTCCTGGACGAAAGGAGAGACAGCAGGTCGGGCCTGATAGACAGCCTTATAGAGTCGCTGGAAAGCGAAATAGCGGATCTTTCCGGAAATGGCGGCAGCAGGGACAGCAGGATAATCTCCGAACTTTCAGCAATAAGCTACAATCTGGGGAAAAACCGGGAGGTCTTCGCCGGTGACCTGGAGATATCCCGTGAGCCGGAAAAGCCCGCGGATGCTGAGAATGCCGGCCGTGCCAGGACAATGGTCCTGGTCCTTTTTGTCTCACTGGCAGCCGCCGTTATAGCCGTTTACCTGCCCGGCGTCTTTAGGCCTTAAGCGTGATATTATGATCATTTCATATAATATCTGGACAGCTTGACGATATGGTTGACAGCAGTATAAAGATTAGCGTAGTCATGAGCGTTCTGGGCTATGAAAAGTATATCGTCCAGACTATTGAAAGCATACTTGGACAGACTATGCCGGACCTTGAATTTATAATCATAAATGACGGCTGCAGGTATGACCTGGAAAAAAAGGTAAAAGCTTTCAGGGACAGCAGGATCGTATATGCGGAAAACAGCGGGAATGCGGGCCTGACCCGGTCCCTGATAAAGGGCGTAAATATGGCAAGGGGAAGGTATATAGCCAGGATGGATGCAGGGAATACTGCAATGGACAGGCGGCTGGAGATGCAGTATGGATTTCTTTGCGGCAGCGATGAGACAGTACTTGTGGGTTCTTCCAGCGTCCTTATCGATGAAGAAGGGGAGATAATATGCTTAAAGTCCGCAGTGACAGGACCCGGGGAGATAAAAAAAAGGATGTCTCTATATAACTGCATCGATCATTCTACCATAATGTTCCGGAAAGATATCCCGGCGGGCTACAGGGAAAAGTTCCGCTATTCCCAGGATTATGATCTATACCTGAACCTTATCTCCAGGGGCTGCAGAATTGACAATCTGCCGGATGCGCTGGTAAGAGAGAGGATGATATCAGGGTCCATAACATATTCAAGGAAAGATGAACAGGAATATTACAGGAAGAAGGCAAAGGAGTTTTTTGTCCAGAGGCAGAAATACGGCATGGATGATTATGATCCGATGGAAGAATGCAGGGGGCAGGAGGAGGAATATGCTTATGGCAGAAGTAAGGGCGGCTTCATAAACAGGCAAAAGATATATTACCTGCTTTATGCCGGAAGATCTGAAAAAGCCAGGCGCATGATAAGGAAGGAGCTTTCGGCAAGGCTCGATCCAAAGCTTATATTATACTTTGCCATGAGTTTTTTCCCCCTTCTATTAAAAAAAATGGGGGCATCAAGGGGAATAAGATATATGCCTGAAAGGGATGGCTGATGCAGAAGCGGATCAATATACTGCATATATCCAGGACATCCAAACTGACAGGACCGGAGAACATCTTTCTGGATATTGTGCGCAAGACCGACAGGGAAAAGCTTAGGTTCACCGTGGTGCTTCCCGACAAAAGGGGGGATTTTTACAGGAGGCTGGAAGCCGGGGGAGTGGATGTGATAATAAAAAGGATGCCTTTCCTGAGGACAACGGCAAACCCTGCATTATTGATATGGTTCTTGCTTAACATCTCATTTATTAATATCTCTCTTATGTCTGTTGCAGCCCGCAGGCGGATAGACATAATCGAATGCAATACCATACACGAGATGATGTTTGTTATCCTGCCGCTAAAATTATTGGGGAAAAAGCTGGTTTTCTATTATAAGAATATACTGGATAAAAGATGGAAAAAGAAAATAAGGGCATGGCTCTCGGACCGTTTTGCCCACAGCATAATAGCAGTTTCACGAAAGACCCTTGAGGACTACCTCCTGTACGGAAAAAGGAAAGACAGAAAAATAGTAAGAGTAGTGTATGACGGCATCGACTGCACCGGGTTCAGGGGAACCGCAGATGATGGAGATGCTGTGATCCCGGGCGTGAATAAAGATGATTTCATCATCCTCAATATAGGAAACCTTACAGAGCTGAAAGGGCAGCTCCTTCTTCTAAAAGCGGTCAATTCTGACAGTCTGAAAGACCCCGGGCTGAAGGTAGTCATTATCGGGGACCTTTATCATGAGAGCGAGCTCCACTACAAAGAAGAGATAGAAAGATATATCAAAGCAAACAGCCTCGGGGACAAGGTCATAATGGCGGGGTATAAGGACAATATAGCAGGGTACTTGAAAAAAGGCCATATGCTGGTACATTGTCCCATAAAGGACGACGCTTTTCCCAGGATAATACTGGAAGCTTTTTGCTGCAGCAAGGTAGTTGTGGCAACGGAAGTAGGGGGAATACCTGAAATAATAGAAGATGGGTATAATGGTTTCCTGTGCAGGCCTGATGCGGAAGACCTGGGAAAGAAAATATTTTATGTTTATAAAAATTTTGATAAGCTTGGCCGGATCAGGGAAAAAGCATTTGAAAAAGCTTCCTGTGCCATGAATGTAGATAAGCAGGCTGCCGATATGCAGGACATATATGAAAGGGTGCTGGCAAAAGCATAGAAGAGTATGAAAAAAATAGGGATAGTCACCATAAATTTTAATACAGAAGACCTTTTAAAAAAACTTATAAACTGCCTGACAGAGCAGACCTATAAAAACTGGGTTCTCCTGATCGTAAATAACAGTCCGGATAACAGCGCCATATTAGAAGTAATAAGGGATCTTGATGATAAAAGGGTCATCCTTGCCGGCAGGAATGAGAATATTGGTTATTCAAAGGGCAATAACCTGGGCTACGATCACCTCATTGATAATAATATGATCAGTGACGGCGATATTGTCCTTTTTACCAATGAGGATATAGTGATAGAAGATAAAAGTTTCCTGGAAAAAGCCCTCAGGTCTTTTGATAAATATGACTGCGGTTTCCTGGGACCCAGGATCATAAACAATGACGGGTCCCAGATGCTTCCCCATAAAAAAGAGACAGGGTACCTTAAATGCCTTTTTCATATGGGGAATAACGGCAGGGTAGACAGGGCGCTGGGGATCAACAGGAGCATGAAGAAGGTCCGGAAGCCCCTTGAAGTATTTTTATTGAATGGAGCCTGTTTCTTTTGCCGGGTACATGATTTCAAAAGAGCAGGGCTTTTTGACACCAACACTTTTATATATTTCGAGGAAGAGCTCATATTCCGCAGAGCAAGGGAAAAAGGCATCAGGGTATATTACGACCCGGAACTAACGGTATATCATGAACATTCTGCATCTGTTAAAAAAAGCTTCTCTTTACTGAATAAGAAAAGATTTGTCTATGCCGGGGAGATCTATTTTCTTACCAGCGTCCTGAAAGTAAACAAACTGCTGCTCTGGCTTTTCATGATGGAGAGAAGACTGGAGTTCTTTTTATTCAGAATCGGCCCGGGGGTCAAAACGCGGTGAATGCTCTGGAAAGCATAAAGAAGAAAATACTGGATATCGAGGCAGGGAGCCTTATATATATACTTGCAGGCCTTATACCTGTTTTCATCCTTATGAACAGGTATCCCTACCTTTCCATACTCACCTTCCTTTCGCTCCTGGTCATAAGTATATTCTTTTTGATCAGGGAAAGGACCCTGTCCCGGCAGAATCTCAGGCTGGTCATCTGGCTTTTTCTTATCTTTTTATACATTTTGTCAAGCTACTTCATCTCCAGGCAGCCTGCGGCAAGCTTATTCACATATGGCTTCCTGCGCAATGACGGGAACCTATTCTTCAGCTATCTTCCTTTCCTGGTCTTTGCTGTCCCCATGCTGGATTACAAAAAAGCTCTAAGGATATATTTCTGGTTCTTATTTGCTGCCTTTGCCCTTTTCAGCATAGCGGGACTTTTCGAATACCTGAATGGCCTCCACTTTTTGACTGTAAGGATCGACGATTACTATCTGGGCCCCATGTTTGTAGCCCTGAACAATTCCCATAATGCGACAGGATCCGCATATGCAGTTGTGAGCACATTCTCAGCAGCTTTCTTTTTAAGGTCCCATGATCATGAGAAGATCTCTTACGGACTTCTCTCCGTCCTTTTCCTGGCGGCACTGGCAATAACCAAGAGCAGGGGAAGTATGGTAGCTTTTGCCGTGGGCGTATTCTTTGTCTTCGTACTTGGAAGCGGTTCATTTTTAAAGTTTTTAAGGAATCTGGCGATACTGATAGCAGTGGCGGTACCACTGGTGTTTATTACCGATACATCCGACAGGATCCTGCAGATCTTCAGGGCAACCGATCTTAGCGCCCTCACCAGGTTTTCCCTGTGGGACCGGGCGATCTTTTTATTCAGGCAGAGTCCTTTAACCGGTGTCGGGTTTGCCAGGTATAATGACATACCGTGGAATATCGATCCCCTGCCCCTCACAGGCGATCCGGGAATAATGGCATTTTACACCGGAAGTAATTCCGTTTTCAATGATACCAATGCGCATAATTCTTATCTTCACTTCCTGGCCGAGACCGGCATACTGGGGCTTTTGCTTTTTATCGTGTTCTGGGCGATATGTATTGCCATAATTTTCAATTCATACAGGAGGACCGCCAGCAGCTATTCAAAAATGGTCTATCTTGCGGTTATGGGAGGTATAATCACTTTATTCGTACTGGCGCTTACTGAAAATTATATGACTGCCCCCACGGTCATGATCTGCCTGGCCACGGCTGCTTCGCTGGCAATAGGGCTTTCAGGAAAGGAAAGGCAGGAGGATCACAGGCGATGAAGATATCAATAGGTTCCAGGCTGATAGACGGTCCATGGGGCGGAGGCAATCAATTTGCCCTGAGTCTTTCGGAGTATCTAAAGGACAAAGGCTGGGAAGTGGTATCAGACCTCCTGGACCATGATATCGACATAATCCTTATGACAGAACCCAGGATCACTTCCGCATCGGGACTGTATAATCAAAGACAGATATCGAAGTATGTATTCAGGCATCCGGATACCCTGGTAGTCCACAGGATAAACGAATGCGATGAACGCAAGAACACAGTTCATGTAAACAGATACCTGAAGAGGGCAAACCGGGCTGCGGACCATACTGTCTTTATCAGCGGCTTCCTCAAAGACCTTTTTGCGGGAAAGGGCTTCATAAAAGGCAATCCTTCGTCTGTGATACTGAATGGAGCAAACAGCAGGATATTCAACAGCAGGAAAACAGCAAGATGGGACGGCTGCAGCGCCCTGAGGCTGGTGACCCATCACTGGGGATGCGATCCGAACAAGGGATTTGATATATACTGCATGCTGGATGAGATTGAAAGCATAGGCGGAATACCCATAGAATTTACCTACATCGGCAGGGTCCCTTCCCGGAGTTGTTTCAAAAATACCAGGGTTATACCTCCCAGGTCAGGACGGGACCTTTCAGAGGAACTGAAGAAAAACCATATATATGTTACCGGCTCTATAAACGAACCGGCAGGCATGCACCATATAGAGGGGGCCATGTGCGGCCTTCCCCTGATATTCAGGAATAGCGGGGCCCTGCCGGAATACTGCCGGGGATTTGGCGTTATGTTTGAAGGCCCGGATGATTTCCTGGAAAAGATGCGCCAGCTGATCTCCGGTTATGACACCTATTTTAAGGCTCTGGGATCTTATCCCCATAATTCTGAAAAAATGTGCTCAGAGTATATGGGATTATTCGAGTCACTGCTGGAAAGAAAAAACGCCTGCCGCAGGGGCCGCAGGGCAAGGTATCTCAGGCTGTTTGTAAAAGAAAGCATCCTGTTCTGGCGGGATTTGATAATAATATTTTCGAAGAAGGCAAGAAGGAAGCTGCATGATAGGACATAAACCCTTTATAGAGATAGCATCGCCGGACAGTGATATTGCATTGGAAAGCGCCGGACATGAAGATATCGGGCTCCTGAGGGACTGGAAAAACGCAAACCGCGGATATTTTTTCTACAATAAGATAATAACCCCGGGGCAGCAGGAAGACTGGTTCAGGGATTATATGCAGAGACAGGACGACTATATATTTATGGTGGTCCATAATGGCATAAAGATAGGCTGTATGGGGTTCAGGTTGACAGGCGGCCGCATAGATATCTATAATGTTATCCTGGGGCAAGAAGAATTTGGGAAAAAGGGTCTTATGTCTATAGCATTGAAATTGATGTGCAGCTATTTGATTGACAGCTTTGATAAGGAAATAGGCCTTAAGGTCCTGAAAAAAAACCTGGCCAGGAGATGGTATGGAAAAAATGGTTTTTCTGAAGAATATGGCGAGGATGAATATATTTACATGAAGCTCGATATTAACAAATTCAGCCATATGAAATATAATTTCAAGAATATCTAAATACGGGGAAGGCAAATAAAATGATATCAGTATTCGGTTCAAAGGTAGGCATGGAAGAGCTGGAAGAAATACGTACCAGCATAGAGAACCAGTGGATAGGCATAGGCCCCAAGACAAAGCTCTTCGAAGAGAAGATGGCAGAAAGACTGGGGATGGAAGATTTTGTGATGCTCGACAGCGGTTCCAACAGCATATACCTGGCGATCAGGCTTCTTGAACTGCCGCCTGGTTCAGAGATAATACTTCCCAGTTTTACCTGGATATCCTGCGCCACTGCAATTATCTTAAATGATTGCAAACCCGTATTTGCCGATATAGACCTGGATACCCAGAATATAACCGTAGAGCATATAGAGCCGCATATAACCAACAGGACAAAGGCTGTGATGGCAGTGCATTATGGGGGAAAGCCGGTAAAAATGCAGGAAATAAAAGCACTCGGCCTGCCAGTTATCGAGGATGCCGCCCATGCAGTAGACTCGAAGATTGGAGACAGGTATTGCGGCACCATAGGAGACACAGGCATATATAGTTTTGACGGGGTTAAAAACCTGGCCATAGGGGAGGCCGGGGGGATCACTTCCCATGATACTGATGCATTAAAGAGGGCGCGCTCCCTGCGTTACTGCGGTATCGAAAAGTCAGGATTCGAAGCTTCAGCATCAAAAAAGCGCTGGTGGGAATATAATGTGGTAGGTTTTTTTCCAAAGCTTATCCCGGACGACATAAGCGCCTCGATCGGACTGGCCCAGCTGAGAAAACTCGACAGCCTCCAGGAATACAGGAAGTATATATGGAATATATATCAGGAAACTTTTAGCAGCACTTCATGGCTGGTCACCCCCTGTGATCCAGAAGATGATGAACAGCATTCTTACTTTACCTATTTTATCAGGCTAAAAAATGATAAAAGGGACGAACTGGCAAACTATCTTTATGAAAATGGTATATATACCACTCTCAGGTATCAGCCCCTTCATCTTATACCGGAATACAGATCAGGCAATATTGAGCTGAAAAATTCGGAGCTTTTAAACGAGACAGGCCTCAACATACCCCTTCACCCCAGCCTAAGCGAAAAGGATATAGAGTATATAATAGACAAGATAAAGGAATTCGGGAAGAAGAATAATCTCTAATATACCAGACCCGGATAGGAGAAATATTTGCCAAAAGAAAAGATCGCTATAATAGGCGCAGGAGTAACAGGTCTTGCTGCCGGCCTTTATTTGACTAATAAGGGTTTTGAAGTACATATATTTGAAAAAGAAGCCAGTATCGGGGGCCTGGCTTCGGGGAAGATAATAAATGGCAATATATATGAATACGGGCCCCATTTTTTTCATACGAACAATCCCGGCATCCTGAAAGAGGTAAAAGAGATCGCAGGCGACCAGCTCGTCGAATTTGAGAGGACCATACTCATAAAGTTCATGGATGATTATTTTACCTATCCGCTTTCTATTTTTGAAGTACTTAAGAAACTCCCCAAAAAAGTGGTGTTGACGGCATTTTTCAGCCTGATTAAAAATAATATCAGGGGAATATTCATAAAGCTCGGGGAGGAAAACTCCGAGACCGTGCTTTTAAGATATTACGGAAGGGTGCTCTATGAATTGTTTTTTAAAAACTATATATATCATGTATGGGGCATTTATCCGGACAGGTTCTCCCCCGAATTTGCCCGCGAAAGGATACCGCGCATATCCGGAAGCCTTTTTATAAATAAAATAATATCCCCTGTAAGGGCAAGACTTGCCCGCAGGGGTACAAAGCATTTCATAGAGAATGTGGACGGTCAGCTGTATACTACCAGGCTTGGATACAGGGGGATCATGGAAAGGATAGCGGCCCGGATAAGCGAGAACGGGGGAAAGTTCCATATTGGATCCGAAGTATGCAGGATAAATATAGACAAAGGCAGGGTGACCGGGATATCCCCGGGACCCGGTGATCCAAAAAATATTCCTTTCGATGGAGTCATAAACACTATGCCTGTAGATAAGGTTGTCAGGATCATGTCTCCGGAGCCAGGAGCCGGGATCCTGGAGTCAGCAGAAAGGCTTGAATTCAGGGCACTGGTATTCGTGGGGATCCTGGTCAAAAAACCCAGAGTCCTGCCGGTATCTTTTATGTATTTCAGGGAGCATAGCTTTAACAGGATCTATGATTCCTCCTATTTCAGCCATGATACCATATTGCCCGATACCACTATACTGGTGGCAGAGATAAGCAGCGGCCTGAAGGACAGGTGGTGGACTGATGACGGCTACTGCCGTGAAGAAGTCCTCAGGGATCTCTTAAGGGAGGAAATAATAGACAGGGAAGATATTATCGAGATGAATGTCTACCGGTACGAACATGGTTATCCCATATATAGATTAGGATATGAGAAGCATCTTGAACGGTTATTGAAATATATAGGTTCAGTAAAAAACCTTGAAACAGCAGGCAGGCAGGGCAGGTTCCAGTATGTAAACGGGCATATTGCCATCCAGATGGGTTTTGATGCTGCCCAAAACCTGATATCCGGTTTTTCCAAAGACTGAAATATTGTTGTATTTCTATGAAAAATAGCATAAATATAAAT
>CAZDXU010000219.1:0-3267 GCA_964509585.1 uncultured Actinomycetota bacterium
ACGGATCATCTAAAAAAAACCATAAAAAATTTTAAAAGCCCCATCAAGCTTATAATAATAAACAGCCCTAATAATCCTACCGGGGCAGTATACAGCCGGAAGGAACTGGAAGAGATAGCTGAGATATGCCTTAAGAACAATATATATATCATAGCAGATGAAGTATATGAGAAATTCATATATGGAGACGTGTCCCATCACAGCATAGCCGGTTTCAGCCGGGAATTAAAGGACATAACCATCACCGTAAATGCAGTCTCCAAGACCTATGCCATGACCGGGTGGAGGATAGGCTACTGCGCTGCTGACCAGGCGTTTATCAAGCAGATGTCAAAGATACAGGGACAGTCTCCCTCAAACCCATGTTCCATAGCCCAGTGGGCAGCCGTAGAAGCCATGAACGGCGACCAGGGAAGCGTGGAGCTTATGAGGAATGAATATGAGAAGAGGCGGGACTATGTCTACAACAGGCTAAGATCCATAGACGGAATCGAATGCGGGCTGCCGGAAGGCGCTTTCTATGCATTCCCCAGGATATCAGGACTTTTCGGCGGCAGGATAAAGTCTTCTGATGACTTTTCCAGCCAGCTTCTGGAAGAAGTAAAAGTGGCCGTGGTCCCCGGATCGGCATTTGGTGACGACAGCTATGTGCGTATAAGCTATGCCGCTTCCATGGATAAGATAGTCGAGGGAATGGACAGGATAGATAGATTCTGCACCAGCCTTTAAGGCCTAAAAAAATATCCGGCATGCACGCTGTATGGCATATAGCCAGGAAGGCAGGAATTATGATCTATACCCTTTCGGTAAATCCGGCCCTTGATATTACCCTGATAACGGACGCCATCAAAAAAGACAGGATAAACAGTACTGAAGCCAGGTCAGTATCAGCCGGGGGCAAAGGCTTTAATTCTTCAAGGACTCTCAACTGCCTTGATATCCCCAATACCGCCATATCATTCTGCGGCGGCCCTTTCGGAAGCAATATAAAAGATATACTGGACAGGGAAGACATCATCTCAAGACTGATATCCATAGCCGGAAGCATAAGGGTAAATATAAAGATGGTAGAGGAGACCAGCGGCAGGGTAGTCGAGTTTAATGAGAAGGGCCCTGTTATCTCAGGCGATGAACTGGAAAAGCTATTCCACCTGCTGTATAGAAACTGCGAAGATGCCGATTATTTTATTGTATCAGGCAGCCTTCCCCGGGATATGGATACAGGTATCTATAAAGACATCATAGATACCCTGAAGAAAAAAGATATAAAAGTACTTCTGGATGCCTCCGGCGAGGCGCTCTGCCGTGCAGAGGAGGCCCTTCCATATATAATAAAGATAAACCGGGAAGAGATGGAAGGATTGTGCCGGAAGTACGGCACCGGACAGGAAAAACTGGCCCCTGAACTGGTAAAAAGGGGTATTAATATGATAATGGTTACAGACGGACCCCGGGATACCTTTTATTATGACAATACAGGAACATACAGGATAAAGTCTCCTCAGGATATAAATGGACCCTATAAGACGGGAGCCGGCGATGCCGTAAATGCCGGCCTTATATATGCCTTACAGAATGGGTTTGGCCTGGAAGACAGGCTTAAGTTTGCCGCTGCCTGCGGAAATGCAAATATTTTAAACGATACTCCCGGTCGGGTTGAGCAAAAGACAGTGGAGGATATAGCAGCAAGGATAGAAGTCATAAAGGAGTAGACTATGCAGAAAATAAGGGTGGGAATAATAGGCTATAGCGGAATAGGAAAGATACACGCATTCAGCTACCGCAACCTGGGCTTTTACTATAATGATATCCCTGCTCCCATAGAGCTTACGGGAGTCTGCAACCGTACCCGGGAAAGTGTGGAAAAGGCCTGCCGGGAAGAGGGTTTCAGGATCGGCACCACGGATTATATGGAACTCATAAAAAGCAGTGATATCGATGTAATAAGCTGCTGCACTCCCAATGATACCCACAGGGAGATAATAACAGCCTGCCTGGAAAACAATAAAGCCTTAAACTGCGAAAAGCCCCTTTGCAGGAATATGGATGAGGCCCGGGAAATACTTGACAGTTTCAGGAAGTATCCGGATACACTGGTGCAGGTGACCTATATGTACCGGAACTGTCTTCCCATCATCAGGGCAAAACAACTCATAGACGAGGGATTCCTGGGCAATGTATATGTAGTGAGGGGGAAATTCCTCCACAGCGGCTATGAAAACCCGGACCGTCCCATGAGCTGGCGCATGGATCTTGAAAAGAGCGGGGGAGGCGCCCTGTTTGACCTGGGATCTCATGTCATCGACCTTGTCTATTACCTCCTGGGGGATTTCAGCAGGGTAAAGGCAGTGCTCAAGACCCACATAGGTGAAAGGAAAGTAAAGGGCAAACCCGGCATCATGGAGAAAGTGACGGTGGATGATGCGGCCTATGTTAATTTTGAGATGAAAAACGGAGCCGGCGGATATGTTGAGGCATCCAGATTTTCCACCGGGACCAATGACGAACTTATAATTGAGATCCACGGCGACAAAGGCGCGATCAAGTTTAACGGTACGGATCCCAACTGGCTGCAGGTATATGATGCCACCGAAGAAGGCAGCCATATAGGAGGCAGGAGGGGTTTTAAGAAGATAGAGACTGTGCAGAGATATCCATCACCTCCGGCATCAGGCTATCCAGGGCCCAAATTTGCTATGGACTGGTCCAGGTATCATATAGACCAGTGCCATGAATTTATTATGAACTACATAGAGGGGAAAAAGCCTGGATGCGGCATCGAGCCAGCTTATAAGGTGCAGGAGATTATGGAAGCTGCCCGGGTCTCTCACCGGGAAGACAGGTGGGTAGAACTGGAAAACTGAAAAAGTCAAAGCCGGTAAAGAAAGAATTCCATTTATCAATTATTATTAGTAATGGGAAAGGGGCAGGCTGAATCAGCCTGCCCCTTGAAGCATCTACTCGCAGAATATCCTGACAGATTCCTTGCCTTCCACATCTACGGTGAGGTCGTCAAGCTGGGCTATGATATTGTCCAGGTCCTCCGGCTTTATCTGGGAAAAATCAACCTCTATGCCCTTTTCGTGCAGGGCATCATTTACCTGGGACTGGGCGCTCTTGGGTATAAGGGCGGCCAGCTTCAGTCCGGCATGGATAAGCTTAAGGGGTACCCTTATATTCACCCTGTCCTGGTTTTTGCTGTCAGGTCCCGGCTCAACCATGATCCTCAGATATTTGAGCTCCTTTTTTGCTGTCCCGGTATCGGTC
>CAZDXU010000220.1:0-2602 GCA_964509585.1 uncultured Actinomycetota bacterium
ATATTACCTTTACCAGGTTCTCGTTTACCTCCCTCATCCAGGTAAAGAGCCAGGCCTGCATAAGGGGCAGGTACAGCGGATATGACGGATGGGAAAAGCCGTAATCATGCAGGATATAAAAATCATTTATGATGCCGTCTAAAAAGAATGCCTTCCCCTTGAGGCTCCAGCAGGATACGGCATCCCAGAACCTTATGGGAAACAGGATGGCCAGGAATAACACGGCGCCAAAGTTGATGATGATAAGTGCCGTAAGCACCGCAAATACTATGCGGGAAGCCCTGGGCTCCCTCTGCCGGGCAGCGGCGGTCCTTTTCCTGCGGGCTGACGGTGCCGCCCGGTATTTCTCCGGGGTCTTTTTTTCTTTTTCCCGCGACTTTTCCTTTGCCGTAAGCATATCCCGGTCAAGCCGGTTTATGCTCTTTCTTTCACTGCTCCTGAACCTTACGGAAAGGTAATTGTATATATAGAATACAAAGAAAACAACGCTTGTGCCGTATACAATCTCCGGCCCGAAACTAATATCAAAAAGCGACAGCACTGTCATGAGCCAGCCGGTCATGAGGGCCCCGGTAAAGAAACTCAAGAAGAATATGAAAAACCCTCCCGACACCGACCTGGATCCCGCCCTGAAGCCGCCCCTTCCCGGAAGCAGGAAATATACAGGCGCATATCCTATAAAGAAAAGCGATATAAGTCCCAGGATCAAATATATATATTCCATAATCAGCTGCCCTGCCGGGTGTCCTATTCCGTCCATAATATAATAAAAGATTATGGCCCAAATTAATATTACTTCTGGCAATGTTTTTGATGATATAAGGAAAACACCCGGAAGTCCGTTCTTTTCATACTTTTTTCCCTGTCAGGCAGGTTTCCCCTGCCAGGGTATGGCTCTATGCGAATACCATCAATTTTAATAACATCAGATATCTCATTATTTTTGAGTTTGTACGTTCCCCATATGCAAGTCCCTGCCAGGCATTTGATCAAAGCCTTCACCGCATATAACAGACCGATTCCTGATGGACAAAATATAATTATTAGTATATTATGTCTAGTATGTCGAACATAATACTATAATTAGGAGTTATTGTCGTTTATATTAGACAAAAATATATTGATAATATTTCTCCATTTCTGGGCAAACCTGTGATCAAGGTCATTACCGGTATGAGGAGAACAGGGAAAAGCACCATCCTGAAGATGTTAATTGATCATTTAATCTCAACCGGGGTAAATAAAGAACAGATCATATATATAAATATGGAATCTTTATCAAACTCTCACCTGGCTGATATTTCTGTATTATATAAGCATATAAATACCCAGAAAAGTAAAACTCATAAAAGGATCTATTTACTTATTGATGAAGTCCAGGAAATAGAGGATTGGGAAAAGGCAATAAATTCCTTCTTTGCTGATGGAGGCATTGATATTATTATAACTGGCTCCAACTCCAGGCTTCTGTCAGGTGAGCTGGCTACGCTTATTTCGGGAAGATATATAGAATTTGGTGTATACCCCCTGGTCTTTTCTGAGTTTTCCCTATTCAGGGAGAATAGAACCAGGGGAACTTCTGAGCTTTTTAATGAATTTTTAAGATTCGGGGGTATGCCGGGAATACACCACCTCCGGCTTAATGAATCAGATGTCTACCAGTATCTTTCTGCAATAAAGGATAGCGTGGTATTAAAGGATGTGATAAAGCGGAATAATATAAGGGATGTCTCCCTCCTGGATAAGATAATCCAATTTGTCTTTGATAATATGGGCAATATCTTTTCCAGCCGCAGTGTTGCAGATCATATCAAAAAAGAAAGACGCTCTCTGGGTATCGAAACTGTATACAATTATCTATATCAGCTGGAAGCTGCATTTATTATTATAAAAGTACCTCGTTTTGATATTAAAGGTAAAAAGCTTCTTGAGACTAATGAAAAATTTTATCTGATGGATATCGGACTATCCCATGCTCTTTTCGGTTACAGGCAAAAGAATGTAAATGACTATCTGGAAAATATAGTATTAATAGAGCTATTACACAGGGGATATGATGTAACAATCGGGATATTTGATGATTATGAAATTGATTTTATTGCACAGAGATCCGGGGAAAAAATATATATTCAGGTATGCTACCTTATTACAGATGAAAAAGTTCTTAAAAGAGAGCTAAGATCTTTACATAAGATAAAGGACAATTATCCAAAATATCTTTTATCCATGGACAATGTACCTGAAAGCAGTGAAGAAGGCATATTAAGGAAATATATCCCGGACTGGCTGATTAAAAAGTAGAAACTTAAAAGCAAAAAACCTTCCCGGGATATCCATTTTTTGGATAACTCCCCTGCTTTATGAAAAGGATCCTCTTCCATTGAAATAGCTGTTTTAATAATGCCAATCTTATCACCTTTACATTTATACCATTACTTACATAAATATTGTGCCTATAGGTATAATGAGCAAGATACCGTTGCGAGTGGTTCTTAGATAAAGCAATTCGATAGCTTGACCTTTAGTACTTATAATAATATTATTAATAGTACTAAAGGAGCATAATCATGACACGGATCTTAACAGCTAATGAATTAAAGAC
>CAZDXU010000221.1:0-6220 GCA_964509585.1 uncultured Actinomycetota bacterium
AACTTCAAGAAAAATACATCTGTAAAAATAAAATCGGATAAGAAGTTATTTTAGATTCTACTATTGAATTTTTCTCTTATACATGGATTGTTTCTGATATTTCTTTATATGGAGTATATCATTTCCGGAATATTTTCCAGATTAGCATATATTTAGGGTTAAGAAATTCCCTTATTAGCCCAGCGTGATCTATTTTGCCTATATTATTTATAAGAATCTGCTTACTCGTTCCCAGCCTATAGCCCCCATCAGTCGACATAGCCGGGGATTATCGGATTTAGGAATAAAGGAAATAATAGTTCAAAAGTAAAAAATGATTTGATACATACCATTTTTCCGTGCTTGATTATTGAGATTACACCATTTCCATTCTTTTAAGTATCCTGTAAACAAGAAATGTGAGGTATTTTGAAGGCATCTTTTTTTGCCCGAAATCCCAGCCCCTGAATTCCATCCATACCGATTCAGGAGTAAATTTTCCGTCTTCATCCTTTTTTACAATCAGTACATCAAGCATCTGGCGGACCTGGGGTTTTTCTTTTGCATACTTAAAACGTGATAATACGTCAAGCACATGGATTATATCATACCAGATAAGTGGAGCCTTTAATTTCCTGAAATCATTTCCCATATAAAATATATAAGGGTGCATGGTCAAGCTATTTTGCCAGAGGTTGCAGAGACAGTCAATTCCTGCACGGGCTTCTTTGCTATACTGATGATGGTCAAACAAAGATAATAGCTTAAGCATAACCAGGGTTGCATACGGACAGGGATCATCTTTCCGGCCTGGCCCCCTCCATTTTCCTAACTCTTCAGAGACTGCACATGGCCAGCCGTTATCCCTTATTAAAGCGGCAAGCGTTTCCGTACCTCTCTTTATCCTACTGTCGTCTAAAAGACCCGATTTTGCTGCGGCATAAAGACTTACCGGAGCATCGCATAAAGCCCATCCCCATGTATCAACACCTGTGCCTCCGTAAGATTTACCAATATTTAAAGGCAGCCTGATTATGCCTTCAGGGCTTACCTGTTCTATCATTCTTGCAGTTATTAGGCCGATGCCAGGGTCAGAAACACTGAACCCAAGCTCTGCAAGAAAAGAAATTTTATGAAAGGGCTGTCTTGCACTCTTATGGCTTGAAAGCACTTCCCCTGGCCAGTTTTTAAGCTCTTCTATAATGGCCTGGAGGCAAAGAAATGATATCATTTCTTTGCGAGCATTAATAACCTGCGGATCATTCTCGCTCTGGTCCAAAAGATCCCTACGCACACCGTATTCAATCCAGGGTTCTGAATCCAGAAGCCAGTTTGTGATTTTATCTTCGAACATACCATGCCTCCCCATCCCATATCTGGATATGGTTAAAATATTGAAGTGTTAATTTCTTCAACCCACACCGGTTGCTTAGATTATTATACACAACTTTCTTTCTTATCCTCATCCCTATAGCATGCTGCCGACTATGCGAGCGCGTTCTCATAATAGATAGTCTCAAACCTGTCCAGCACCTTTTCAAAATCATGGTCCTTTATAATATCCAGACTGTTTCGGGCCATTTCCTGCCTCAGGGGATCATCTTCCAGGAGCCTGAGGATATTTTCAGCAGCACCCCGGATATCTCCAGGTTCAAAAAGGAAGCCGTTCTTTCCATTCCTTACCAACTCAGGTATTGCCATGCTCCTGGCTGCCACCACCGGCAGCCCTGCAGCCATAGCTTCCATTATGGACAGGCCCTGCAGTTCCACTTCACTGGCAGTGATAAAAATATGGCTTGATCTGTAGAAACTGTTAAGAGTCTCTTCAGGCACTATGCCGGTAAAGACTACCCTGCCTGAAAGGCCGTTATCAATGGTTCTTTTTTTAAGATTATCCAGCTCCTTTCCAGTCCCAGTGATGATAAGCTGAAAATCTGCGGCTTCCTTTATCATCCCCAGGGCATCTATCAGAAGGTCCACCCTCTTTTCCCTGTCCAGCCTGCTGGCTGACAGCAGGATCATCCTGCCCGGGTCCAGTCCGTACTTTTTCAGTTCCTGTTCCCCTGGTCTGTCACCAGAAAACATGGAAAGGTCTATGCCGTTGGATATTACCTTTATAGGACTTTCTATTCCCTTAAGCTGTATAATCTTCCTGGCTGCCTCTGTAGGGGTGGTGATAATGTCTATTTTCTTAAATAGTCCGGCAAAGTGTGTCCATAGTATCTTTTCTACCATCCCCGGTATGAAAGCCCTGTCTTTTATCCCCAGGTTGGGTATCCAGTTATAGGGGGTGAAATGATTGGTTCCTACTATCCTGATATTATTTTTCCTGGCTGAACTCCAGGCTGCCCTGCCTATAAACAGGTGGTCGGCAATATGGATTATGTCGGGCTTCAGCTCATCAAAGATCCTGTCCATGGTAAATGCCGGGAAAAAAGAGCTCCTGAACACTCTATGATATGGAATAGGGATTGAATTTAAACGGTGCACCACCACTCCGTCCTCCACACTTCTGGAATACCTGATACTATTCCCGGGACAGACCACTTCCACATGATGGCCCCTGTCAGATAGCCTCTTTGCTATTCTTTTAGTGGCTATACCCGAACCGGTTATCTGGGGCGGATAGCTCTCCAGGGCTATTAGTATTTTAAGCTTATTGTTTCTGTTTTTCATATTTCTTAAACAGCCTGCTTGAATATTTCTGTATCAACAGATATATTCCGATAGCGATTGCCAGCAGGATTATACCCGACGCGGTGCTGTACTTTAGATATCTGCCGATGATATTACTCGCCTTGCCGAAATAATATCCCAGGACCATAAAAAACAGGGTCTTGGGAAGGGCAGCCAGGAAATTAAACAGGATAAATCTTTTGATATCAAGCCTGAGTGCTCCTGAAGCTATGAGGAAAGGAAAGCCCAGAGCATGGGTAAGCTTGGCTATAAAAAGGACCATGCCCTGATTTTCCCTGAACTTTTCTATCAGTCTCCTGAATCCCTGGAACTCCTCCAAGCTAAGGCCAAAATACTTTGCACCGCTTCCGACTATCCGCTTGCCACCGAAGTATCCGGCAAAGTACCAGATCACATCATCCATTATGTCTGAAAAGACAATAAGCCGATAAGGTATGAACATATTAGGGTATCCCATTGAAGTAAAAAAACATATTATGGTGACTATGGGACCTTCTACAAGCACCAGGATGAATACCAAAGATTATTTCCAGGACATAAATAACCCAGTTATTTGTGAGTAGTCCAAAAGACCCAGTTTCTAAAAACTTTTAATGCCGATACTATTTAAGTTTACCACATGGCCGGCCCCTATCAAACCTATTCCCTGAGTATCGATTTTTCAGCGTGCTGGTAAAGAGTACTGGTATATTACTTTTTCTAGGATATTTTTGATAAAATATACTTATTAACAGATACCCTTTCTTCTGCTGATTTTATGGCTAATTTCCTGTGAACTTCAGTGGGAACCCCTAGTGTTGGGTTGCCTTTATATTTTTTTAATCCGAATGGCTCAGGAATTTCTTCATTTTATTCCCTCATCCAATTTATTGATTCTTCAACAACTTTTTCAATTTCTCTAAGCGCACCTTCAACCGTACTATCATGTGCAGCCAGTGACGGAAATTCGAGACATCTGGCAATATGCAGCTTATCTTCCTCTGACCACTCTATCCTATAAGTATATTTCTCAATTAATTTATTAGTTTCCATTTTTCACTCCTAATTTATCCCCTGCTCTTATTACAAGTTTTACCTGATATGGTTTTGACATTTTACCTTCTTTTTGTATATTTATTCTGGGATCACCTTTCCACGGTGTTTTAAAAATATGATGGCCTCCCTTTACTCTCGGCTTCCCAAAATATCTTTAGTAAGTCCTCAAATTAACATTTTTTGGATTGGACAGTATGTCTTTTATCACAGTCCAGAATAATGATTTTCCCTGTAAATTATGGCAGGATCGTTCTGATCTTCATCATCCGACAAAATTCGATAAGATCATTATAAAGGCTTTCTCCATATCCCAGGCAGGCATATTCATTATTCCAGCTCTCAAGAAGGATCTCCATGTCGCAATGGGCTTTTACAAAAGCATGGGGCCAGAATGGGATCCCGCATTCTTCCTTTCTTTTCTTTATCTCCTCCGGGGTAGGTTCAAAGACGGTGCACCTGGTTATGATCATCTCAAATTCTCCATCATTCCTTCCCAGTCTTGCCAGGACACCTTCGCCCGGCTTGCAGACCAGGCTCACAGCCAGTCCTCCCGCACTTCCCTCGGTGGGAATACCGTGCTCTGCAAACTTTGCCTTCTCCAGGCTTCCTGCCAGTGAAGGCGGTACTGTGCTCCATCACCTATTATCTTTATTTCCCTGCTTTCCTTATCTATATGCTGCAGGTCTCCATAATATACCCTTTCCCGGCTGAGTTTCGTCAAAAGGATCACTGTCATAAGTGTATTAAAGTCGGAAAGGGTTGATGTGGGTATCCCATCTTCAAGCATCATACTCTGTGTAAAACAGGTGGCAGAATAATCATCAGCCAGTCCGGGGAAAGATTGGATAGTGTAAAAATCAAATCCCTCTTCCTTTAATATGGCCTTAAGGGCCAGGTAAAGCCTTAAGGACCTGTCAAAAACATCATTGCCCTGGGGCAGCTCCTCAAATAGTTCCTTTAGCCGGGGCAATAGTTCCTTGATCTCATCTTCTCTTATGCTCTTTGCCTTATTTATCAGGCTGGTAGTGTCCCTTGAATCAATATCTATACCGAATATCTTCATCCACTGGGACGGGTCGGCTGCACCGCAGGTCTGGCCCATCCCCCTTCCCCCAAATACACCGGCACGGGACATATTAAGATAATTCTTAAGGTGGGCAGCCTTGCAATAACTGGATATGGCATCCATATCTTTTTTGCTGTCCCATGATCCATAGACAAATCTATGGTCAATGCCTACTTCTTTTAATGCTCCGTGCATGACCAGGCCTCCCACCGGGCGCCAGCCCTGGGAGCCCGGATGGGTCCAGACTACCACTTTGCCGCCTGAGTTTACATAATCCCTGACCGCAGCTATAATATTTCCTGCCCATACCCAGGTACCGGAAAAAAGGATCACGCAGTCAATACCGTCATCAGACTTCATCTTCCGGAATGCTTCTATTGCCTCTTGGCGAGCGGCTATTATGGTATCATGCTCTACTAACTCTATGCCCCTGTTTTTAAGGACTTTTTTTGATTCATCTATTATCCTTTCATCGATAAACGGTGTTCCCAGGGGGTCTTTCAAGCCGTCCTTATGGACTCCATATACAATAAATCTGCTTTTGGTGTTATCATAGCATCTCCCTGTCTTGATTTAATGATTTATTAATCTTATTGAAGATAAGGCTGTTTTTCCGATGAAGATCACAGGCTGTAATCCTCAAGGACATCTTTAGTGGCAATTATATAGCTATTACTGTGCTCCTTTATAAAAGTAGCTGGAAAACCGGGAGTGGGTTCCATGAATGCCATCTTTCTTGCCACTGCCGATTGAAATATGTATTCCAGGCAGCATACTATCTCATGCGACTTCAATATTTCATACATCCCTATAGTTATGCACCTGGGCGGTATTATCTCTGTATGACCTTTGGCAAACATGCTTCCGTTTACATAAACCGTAGACTGTGCCAGTTCCAGGGTCCTGGTCTTAAGTTTCCTGAATTCTTCATCTGATATGGAGCTTTCATCCATAGACTCATTAAAAGCTATATGGCCGTTTATGCCTATCCCGGCGAAACAGATATCCGCACCTCCAAGGCTGTCTACAAGTTCCCCTATCTTTTCCGGTTCCCGGGGATCCGGGAAGTGGATATTTTCCTGCCTGACTTTTAGCTCCGGTGCAATTAGGCTGAAGAAATTTTTATCCATAAAACCCCTGAAACTTAAGGGGTGATCAGGGGGAATATATCTGTCTTTTTCATCCAGGTACTCATCCATGTTAATGGTCACCAGGCCGCTGCAGTCTATGCTTTCCATATTTATGACCCTTGCCAGTCTCCTGTATTGACCTGTGGGACCCACAGGGAAAATGAAAGAGGTCCTTTTTCCCAGGCTGTTGTTTTCTTTTATCTTATTTACCGACAGCCTCACCATCTCATTGTACATATCCTCTGCGGTGTCCACCGGCAGTATCCTGATCTCATTATTTGCCAGCACATCCTTTTCTGTGATACTCAAGAAA
>CAZDXU010000222.1:0-4724 GCA_964509585.1 uncultured Actinomycetota bacterium
GAGTCAGATGCCTTCCGGGAAAACAGGAAAAGAAGGAGGGCCGGCAAAGAAGAGATCGAACCCTTATACACAATGGAAGATGCGGAAAAGACACTGGGATATATTCAGCCCTTAAGCTATGATGTATTGGTGGATATATGCGAAGGTATTGCAGTAAGGTTTGTGGATGCGGGCCATATACTGGGATCTGCCTCCATCGAGGTATTCATAAAAGAGGGCAGCATAAGTAAAAAGTTAGTGTTCTCCGGCGATATAGGAAACCTTGACCAGCCCATCGTCAAGGACCCGCAATATATCTTTTCTGCCGACTACATAGTCATGGAAGCCACATATGGCGACAGGTCCCACATGAAACATGTGGATTTTACAGAACAGCTGGCAGGCATAATAGATGATACCCTTTCCCGGGGCGGCAATGTCATCATACCTTCATTTGCCATAGGCAGGACCCAGGGCCTTCTATACCTTATAAGGGAGATAAAGGAGAGAGGTCTGGTATCTATTCCCGATTTTCCCGTCTATGTGGACAGTCCTATGGCATCTGAAGCAACCAGGCTTTATGATGATGACCTCCATATATATGGTGACAGCGAGACCAGGGACATCGTGGCAAATGGTATGAATCCCCTGGATTTTCCCAACCTGGAGTTTACCGATTCCGTGGAAGATTCAAAAGCCCTTAATCATGATCCCGCACCCAAAGTTATCATATCTTCCAGCGGCATGTGCGAGGGGGGAAGGATAAAGCATCACCTAAAACACAATCTCTGGAAAAAGGAGGCTTCAGTTGTATTCGTTGGTTTCCAGGCAAAGGGTACACTGGGAAGGACCATACTGGAAGGCGTAGATAAAGTCACCATCTACGGGGAAGAGGTTAAGGCAGCAGCAGCCATCCATAATTTTACCGGGCTTTCCGCCCATGCCGATAAGGAGGGGCTTATTAACTGGGTAAAATACTTTAAGGAAAGGCCGGAAAAGATATTTGTGATACATGTGGAGGAAGAAGTTAGCGAAGTCTTCCTGGATACACTTCATGGCCTGGGATATGATGCCGCTGCCCCGTCATACCGGCAGAGCTATGACCTTTCGGACGGAACCCTGATCCAGGACGCAGAGTAAGGAACACCGGGACCTTTGCTATATTAACAGCTGCCGGCAGGCTGGCCTATGCCCCGGTCAAGTATCCTTATCTCCCTGTAAAGGAATATTCCTGAAAGCAAAGCCGAGGAAAATACGGCAATTGGCCAGGCAATAAACACCCCCATAATACCCATAAAAATGGGTATTATATAGAATAGCGGTATTAAAAACAGGATATATGAGGTATTTATTATGAGCGCCTGCCTCGATTTTCCGATAGCCTGGAAAAACGATTTTCCTATGATGAAAAATCCCCTGAACGGCAGGAGGGCGCACATTATCATGAGCGGTATGATGCCGGTTGCAATAAGTTCCCGGTCATCTGAAAATACCGAAAGCAGCAGATCTGGGATTATAAGGATTAATGCATAAATAGCCAGGAGCAATGTGATAACCCACATCACCGCCTCAAACAGCACTATTTTTACCCTCCGCAGTCTTTCCGCTCCATAGTTGAAGCTGGTAATGGTAGCGAAACTGAAATTGATACCGAATACCGGTCTTAAAGAGATCAGTATTATGCGCTGTCCTACACCGGCAACAGCCAAGTATATCTCATTGCCGTATTTCAGTATAAGGCTGTTTAGCATGATAAATATTATACTGGAGGACAGCTGTTCCAAAAAGGATGGAAACCCGATCCTTATTATATCTTTTATCAGGTGGGACTTGAAGATGAAATTCTTAAGCCTAAGCCTAAAAATGGTGGAAGCAAACTGGAAATACAGCACCACCATCAAAAACATTATAAACTGGCTTATGGTCGTGGCCAGGGCTGCTCCCCTTACGCCCATATCAAGTATGAAAATGAAGATATAATCCATGATTATATTCAATACCGCCCCCACAATAAGAGGGTATATGGCAGCCCTTTCCATGCCTTCGGCCCTTATGATCTGGCTGGATATAAATGACAGTGCAAAAAAGAAAAAACCTATGGCAAGTATAGAAAGATACTGGCTGGCATAAGTAACTACCACTTCGTCTGCGCCGAATAATCCCAGGATCCGGTCTTTGAATATATATAATAGAATGACCATGGGGATGATTATCATAAGATTCAGAAGATAGGCATTGCCCATGGTAAGTACTGCATCTTTGTCCCTGCCTGATCCCAGTGACCGGGATATTATGGATGCTGAACCCACGCCGATCATGGTAGCCACTGAAAGGAATATCAGCATTATGGGCATAATAAGGGTAACCGCAGCAATGGCCATGGGCCCCACGCCCTTACCTACAAATATGGTATCAACCAGGTTGTAGAGTGATGCCAAGACCATGCCTATTACGGTAGGCAGGGAAAACTTGAAAAGAAGTTTCCTTAAATTATCATTTAATATTCTTTGCTTTTTGGAATTCATATAAATAATATACCCATTATTGGTCAAAGGTCTTAACCGATAATGGGTATATGGAATTAAAAGATAAATCAGTCTTTATTTATACTTTTTTGCCGCTTTCTTGATCCTTTCCTCAAGCTCTTCTTCCGTCTTTACTTTCGATATATCCAGGTCCATATCCATCAGAAGCCTGATGGCGCATCTTACCAGCATTGTATTTGCTATTTTATGCCCGCCCGATTTCTTGCATTCGATGCCCAGGTTTTCCATATAGGCTACCATCCCGGAGGGCATTGTTATGGGAACTCTGAAGTAATCCTGTTTTCTTTCTACCATAAATGACTCCATCCATAAAACTTTGTATTTTTATGTATATGAGTATATTTATTAGTAGCCAAATTGTCAAATAGCTAATTTAGCTTCTATGGCCAGCCTCTTATCAGGGAAAGACCTTGACGAAGTTCAGCTGGAGATTGGACAGCGATGACTGGTAGTTTTCCAGTTCCTGGGCACCAAGTTCTTCCCTTATGACCTTCAGGAGGCCGTCAAAAGCATCGACTGCCATCCTGGCCTGCTGCTTATCCTTGTATTTATCATTTACGCCTGCCGGTATGCCCATCTTCTTGTAGGCCAGGCTGGAAAGCGACATCATCATCTGCGAGATGATATCTTTGGTGGTAAGCCTGTCTATCTCTTCCTGCAGCTGGTTAAGCATTTCTTCTTCTTTTTTCCTGGCCTCATCGTCGCCTGCAGTCTCCCCGCCGGCCCCTTCTTCAACTTTATCTTTGGCCATCTTTCCCTTTAACTCTTTATCTTCTCCATTGCCCTTGTTTTTCTTCTCTGCCATATTCATCACCTCTCAAACATGGATTTTCCCATAAATATCATATATTAGATTATAATCAAGCTCCCGGCAGGCAGTCAAACAGGCTGCTGTCTCCCGGCTTCATTCAGCATCATATTTTATCAGCGAGAATACATCATACCCTTCAAGCATCCTGCGGGGATTCAAAAACTCAAGCTCGATAAGGAAGCATAGGCCTTCTACTGTCCCTCCCATCTTCTCTACCAGTTCCGCCTTGGCTTTTGCCGTGCCCCCGGTAGCTGCCAGGTCATCGACTATAAGGACTTTGTCGCCCTTTTTTACAGCATCAGTGTGCATCTGCAGGATGTTCTGGCCGTATTCAAGGTCATATGATGTCTGGCATGTCTTAAACGGGAGTTTTCCCGGTTTCCTTACCGGGATGAACCCGGTCCCCAGTATATATGCAAGGACCGCGCCAAATATGAAACCCCTGGCTTCCGCTCCCAGTATAAGGTCTATATCCCGGCCCTTATAATGTCCTGCCATCAGGTCTAAAGCTGTCTTGAAGGCATCCCTGTCGGCAAGAAGGGTAGTTATATCCCTGAATACTATGCCTTTTTTTGGGAAATCAGGAATGCTTCTGATCTTCTGTTTAAGGTCCAAGATCAATCCTTTCATTTTTAATAAGGTTTTTCTATTTTAACTCAAACAGCACTTTTATCAAATATTTTCCCTGACTGCAGCTGCCACTGCATCACTGTCAAAACCGTATGCCGAAACCAGTTCTGCCGGATCTCCGGATGCGCCGAACCTATCCTGTACGCCCAGCCGCACCACTTTTACCGGATTCTTTTCCGAAAGGAGCTCGCATACGGCACCTCCCAGCCCGCCAATTATGCTGTGGTCTTCCACGGTTATTACCAGTCCCGTCTTTGAGGCACTCTGGATCAGAAGGTCCTCGTCTATGGGTTTTATGGAAGCCATATTTATGACATCCGCCTCTATGCCCTCGTCCTGGAGGATCCTGGCAGCATCCAGGGCGATATGGGTGGTAAATCCGGCACTTACAATAGTAGCGGCTCCGCCATCCATTATCTTTGTACCTTTGCCTATCTGGAATCTATAGCTGTCATTGAATATGACCGGACTTCCGCCCCGGCACAGCCTTACATAGCATGGCCCGTCATATTCAGCTACTGTTTCTATTACTTTTCCAGCCTCAGTTGCATCTGCCGGTGAAAATACTGCTATATTGGGGATAGACCTCATTATAGCCACATCCTCGATAGCCTGGTGGGTAGCCCCGTCCTCCCCCAGGGTTATACCGCTGTGAGTGGCGCATATCTTTACATTGAGCCTGGGATAGGCAACGGATATGCTTACCTGGTCACAGGCCCTTTTGGTGGCAAATACGCTGAATGTGGAGACAAACGGTA
>CAZDXU010000223.1:0-7675 GCA_964509585.1 uncultured Actinomycetota bacterium
TGGGGCTTATTGCTGCTATGTACCCGAATGGCACAGATAGAGCTATTATGAACAGACCCCACCAGGTCAAAGCTTCCCCGAAATAATTGGGGTGCCTGGAATATCTCCACAATCCACCTCTTATGATCTTTCCCTTATTGGCCGGATCGGATTTGAATGACTTTAGCTGGGCATCTCCTGCCGATTCGAATACAAACCCCGCAATCCATACTGCCAGGCCGATAATATCGAAGGCAGTGAACCCTCCCCGGCTGAAAGTATTGACCATTAAAAAGGAGGAAGATATTATGACCATGAATATAGCCTGGACCATAAACAGCTGGAAAAAAGCCCTCAGGTCATGCCACCTCCCCCACTCTTTCCTGAAATTTGCATAGCGGAAATCTTCAGGCTTGCCCAGGTTTCTTCTTAAGATATGATAAAAAAGCCTTAATCCCCAGATTGTAACCATGGCGGTTACCAGTATGGTGCGGAAATTATAATTTCCCCCATACAAAAGGGAAAATATGGCGGTCATTACGAATCCCAGGCCCCACCCTATATCTACCAGGCCGTTATTTTTGGCAAAAAACCCGATAAGGTAAAAAATGGTGAAATATGCAAAAATAAATATTATTGACAGCCAGATGATGTCCATCATCTTATACTCCTTAATATCCTCGATTATATTGTATTATATTTTCAATAATTCCTGAAAAATAGCCTGGTCCAGATAACTGCATCCAGGACAGCCGTGTGCAGAAAGAAAAAAGCACTTCCTATGACTGCCAGCCACCAGCTCAATCCTGCTGCCCTGGGGGTTATAGCAGCCATGCTTATAAGCATAAAAAGCGCCCCTATGGCTGTCAGTATGAGTACTGTCCTGATACCGGCCTCAAAACCGGGGCCGGGATCCTTTACCATCCTTACGGTAAGAGTCATCCACAGGGCTGAAGGTATGAGTATAAGCAAATATATAACCAGGAAAAACCTGAAGTCCAGGCCCGGCCATATCCTTACTGCTGCTGCATCCACCCTGAAGAAGATATAATAAGTAGTAGACAAAAAGCCTATGGCAGAAAGCACCATCCCCAGCGTATACAGGGGTATGACATTTTTTGGGACTCCTCCCCATAATGCCTGTGCGCCTACCGGGTTTTTTACGGCCCCGATTATATAGCTTCCTACGACACCTATGCCCCCCAGTATCACCACCGCGCCTATTATTATTTTCCAGGTCAACACCCTGCACCTCCCTGTCTTAATTATTAATTTATTAACAATCCAGTAACTCGGTATTTACCATTTCCAGGCCTCCGCACCTTCCAGTATCACTCACTATGGCTTTATCCTTTCTAAATAGATCTACCCTTATTACAGAGTCCAGGCCTTCATTTATCCTTCCCTCCATGGCTCCCATAATGGGAGATGCCAGTTTCCCGCTTTTATTCTTCCTGGCATCCACTTCCAGCCTCAGGTCTCTCCGGGAAATGATTATTTTTATTCTACCACAATCCCTCTGGTTATGGATATTCTCTATTACTGCACCATTATAAGTGGCCATAATATAAAAATCATCTTTGTGCAGCAAGCCGCATATAAACCCGGTAAATGATCTTCCCCTCCAGGGGATCTTTGCTATGGAAAGCATTAATGAACAGGGGTCATCTTTATCAAAATTATTAGACTGGAGCCATATCCAGCCCTGCGGGAAAGAGCTTCCCCAGTCCTTTTCTATATAACCCTTTCCACCGTCAAGGTCAATAATATTGCCATTAATTTCCAGGGATCCTTCAAGGTCGTGGTCCATACTGATAACGCCGTGGTAACATTCCATAAAAGGTACAAATGAATACCACCCCATGGCGCCTGGGGAAATAAGTTTTCCGGGCCAGCCTTTATTGTTCTTAAACATAATATCCGCTTTTAGGGATATGTCTTTACGCTTGATGGCAAGCCGCATCCTGCCGTCTGAAAATATATTTTTACCTATGGATATCCGGAATCTATCTTTGCGGTAGGAAAAATCTTCCATATTAAAGTTAAAATATGATGATTCGGCCTGTTTTCCGTCCAGTAACTGAATAAAAGCATGACTGCCGTGATCTTTTAGGGAAACACCGGGTATGACTGCAAACATGTTCTCAAGCTTTGCATCTACCAGTTTGAAATACCAGCCCTCAAAATAATTGTCTTTTCTGCCGACTCCCTGAAATATACCGGCCCGCCAGAGTCTTTGAAGTCTATACATATATAAAATCTATACTACAATGCTAGATGTATAGATTATATATTATAAATTATGGATTACAAAGAAGGCTCAGCGTCATCAAGCTCCAGTTCGCTGTCTTTGAATATAAGCCTGTCTATCTTTGCGATTATTACAGAGTCTATAGGCCTTTCATCTGTCTCTTCGGTAGCCCTGGAAGAAGTGCCGTTTGTCACCATTACCGTCTCCCCGGGACCCACCCCTATAAGGTCAGCTGATATATATGATCTCTCTGCATATGAACCATCAATATTTAACTCATGGACCACCATGAGCTTAAAGCTTTTATAGGAAGGATCTTTTACCACCGATACCACATTTCCTATAACCCTGCCTAATATCATCTGCTGTCCTCCTCGATATCAAGGGAATCTATTATGGCAGTAATGGAACAGTCCACCGGTATATTATGGTCCTGGAAGGCCCAGGTAGCCTGAAAGCTCTCTTCAAATGCTACAAGTTCATCCAGCGCCACTCCCAGGGGGTCTATGGCAAAAAACGGCTGACCGGTAAGTTCCCCGGTCTCAGGATCCACTATTTGAAGTATCTTAAAGTCATATCCTTTAAGTGAAGGATGCTTGAATTCTGAATAAGTCTTGCCTATTACCTTTGCGCAGTTCATCTTAAGAATGAGTACCTGTATTCAATATTTATATTTTCCACCCTGGCAGTTATGGCACAATCTATGGGAAGATCAGTATGACCTTCTACTTTCCTGGCCCCGCTCCCGAATACTGCAAGCACGATATCTCCTTTACCCAGTCCCAGCCTGGTCTCCAGGGCTACAAACTGTTCCTGGCGCTCAGAAAAGTCCGGATTGAGAGCTTTTACCAAAAAAAGCTTGGAAGGATTAAGGCTGGATTCCTTAACGGAACAGGTAAGTTCTTTTATGATCTTTCCCAGGGTCAAAATAATTATCCTTTCAGGCTTTCAGGGTCATCTATCCTGGCTATAATGGATGCATCAGTATGTGTGGGGCCTGTAATCTCGGTAAACCGGGAACCGCTGCCTCCGGTTATAACCACAGTATCATCCATACCCACTCCTATAGCGTCTATGGCCGCTATATAATCATCTTTCAGGTCGAAATTGCTGTCTAAAAGCTGGATCATATAAAGCCTTACCGGCCTGAGCTCATCAATTTTAGTGACTGATGTTATATTTCCTTTTACTTTACCTAAGAGCATGATCAATCAATAAGGTTTATATCATCTACTTTTGCTACAATACAGAACCTGATAGGGATGTCTTCCCTGCCGTCATACATCCCGGCAATCGCGATCTCGTCCTCGGCTATAAGTACCTTCTCGCCATGCCCTATACCCAGCGGATCCTCCACAATGGAATATCCCCGGGCATTACCGTCCTTTGGACCCACGATCTTTACCAGTTTGAACTTCTTATTCCTTATGGGCTCTACCATGATGGTGCATACGGCCGAACCTATTACCTCTCCCAGCAGCATGGCTTCTTTACTTTCCCTGATCGATTATTAATAGACCAGGTTATTATACCTTAAAAAGGCCGTACATATAATAGCAATTTTGTTCAATATTAATACCGGCAGCTGCACATTTTTACCATATCTCAGGTTATAAATAGATTTACAAAAAACTTGAATAGAGTTATATTAAAAAATTGTTAGCTGCAGGAAAAGATTATTTATTTTAGCCAAAAAATGAGGATTTTTGCGGGAGAGAAAATATGAATATCCCCGAGGGAGCGATCGTAGCCATGCTTACCCCGTTCGATGAAAGGGGCAAGGTAAATGAAGTAGAAGTCAGGAGACTAGTAAATTTCCTCATAAGCAGGGGTGTTGACGGTATATTTCCTGTCTCTTCATGCGGAGAATACGCCCATACTGACATGGGGGAAAGAAAATTCCTTATAGATATAGTACTTGATGAGGTAAACGGGCGTACAGATGTCATTCCCGGCACCGGGGCCACATGTTACCATCAGTCCATCGAGCTGGCCCAGTATGCCAGCCGGAAGGGATGCTCGGCTGTAGTCCTGCATGGTCCCTATTTCTTCCAGAACACTCAGGATGCGGTTGAAGGGCACCTGAGAAAAGTGGCGGAATCGGTAGATATACCAATATTTTTATACAATATCCCCTTCTTTGCCAATGAGGTAACGCCTACCATGGTGGAAAACCTTTGCAATATGAAAAATGTGGTGGGAGTAAAGGATTCCTCGGGAAATATGGTAAATGTCATGAACCTCATAGAGATGACCAAAAAAGTAGACCCTGACTTTAAGGTACTGGTAGGAGCTGAAGAGATCATGCTTCCCTCGCTCCTTATGGGCGGGAGGGGATGCATGACGGCAACAGCGGGTATATTCCCCGAGTTTATGACCGGAATATGGAAGTCTTTCTGCAATGGAAACCATAATCTTGCCAGGAACCTCCAGTTCGCCATACTGCCCCTTATAAGGGAGATGAAATCAGTAAACTTCCCCCAGGGTTTCAAGGAAGCCATGTCCCTCAGAGGGATCGATATGGGAAAACCCATGATGAATTATCCCAAAGAGACCCTGGCCAGGATAGCTGATCTTAAGGAAAGGCTCAAGATAGAGATGAATTCCCTGCTTTATGAGTACTTCCCGGGAATACCGCTTACCTATAAACCCGGAGAGCATATAAGCGGAAAATATGATTATCCCTCTTCCCAGGCTGATGCCGGGGAGAAAAAATTCGATGACTGCACCCAGTGCGGCATGTGCGACGGAACTGCCGAATGTGCGCTTGATGGGAATGAAAGGCCCGGGGAGACCGTCATGCAGCAGGCTGATACTCCGGATCTCAGCCGGAAGGATATAGAATCCATAATCGAAGAAACGGTAAAAAGGATAAAAGGCCAGGGCTAGAGGAGGATCCTTTATGATCACGGGTTTTGCTGATGATATAAGAGCCAATAAATGGCTATCGGGGATCGAAGGGATGGCAAAGATAGCCGGCATCATAGAAAACACTGATTTTTCCAGGCTGGAAGACGGCAGGTACGATATAGATGATAATGGACTTTTCTATATACTTTCCACCTATAATACCGCTTCCGATCCAATAGATAAGCCGGCGGAAGCCCACAGGAAAAATATAGACCTCCAGTATTTGATATATGGCGAAGAAAAAGCAGGTTATGCAGATATAAGAAATCCCAAAAAGTCACAGCAGATATATGATGAAAAAAACGATATCGAGTTATTTTCCAGAATAGACAATGAGAGCTTTATCATCCTTAAAAAGGGCATGTATGCTGTTTTTTTCCCCCAGGATGTGCACCGGCCCGGAATAAGCATAGATGGTACCCGGGGTGTCCGCAAAGCAATCTTTAAACTTCCAGTTTGAACTTATCAATAAGTATTTTTAATTTTTCTATAAGAAGTTTTCCTGCAATACTGTCCAGTTCTGCAGCTGGCCTCCTCGACTGTGAGGACTCTATGATCCCCCTGTATTTAAGCATTTCTTTTTCACTGGCAATATAATACTCTATCTCCTGGTCCTCAAGGTAAAGAAGAGTTGCCATATCCTCAAAAATGGAGTCTGCCTCTTCAAACTGTTTATTTTTATATTTTCTAAAGATATCAACAAATAACTCTATTATGGCACATCCGGGCATTATTCCGCATACACCCCTCTGAAGGTGTTCCATATAATGAGTGCCGCCTTTTCCGGCAAATACATCTATTTTGCCTTTTGAAGACTGGATGATCTTAGATATCTTTGGTCCTGAAAGCTGGTTCTCTATTTTTGCATATCTTATATTCGGGCACTGCTGGGAGAGCTTTTTAAAAAAATCCAGATCCATATTGACGCCGCTGTATTTGGGAGAATCCTGTATGATTACCGGTATTCCTACAGAATCTGATACGTCCGCGTAGTGCTTGAAAAGATTCTCGGGACTGATAGGTACACAGTAAGGCGGAAAGATTATAATGGCATCCAGACCAAGGTCCTCGCATAACCTGGCCTGTTTGATAGTAGTTTCAGTTCCGGGTTTGCCCACTCCTGCAACTAGCTTTACCCTGCCGTTATTATGTTTTACCAGCAGCTCTGTTATTTTTTTTGCCTCAGCATCGCTTATCTTATAGAACTCTGTATTTAGACCGAATACCGCCAGGCCGTCTGCACCCTTGTCTATCAAAAAATCAATAAGACTTTTTAAACTGTCATGATCAACTTCCCTATCCACTGTAAAAGGCAGGGTCAGCACCGGGAAAACCCCTTCCAATTTTTGTTCCGACATCAGCACTCCTTTAAAATATTAAAATTATCTAATTTTATCCCTTTTATACAAAAGGTATCCGCCATCGATCAATATCTCTGAACCGGTAAGGTAATCAGATTCATCCGATGCCAGGAAAACTGCCGCTCCGGCGATATCAGCAGGTTCGCCAACTCCCTTGATAAACACCCTGCTCTCAATTTTTTTAAGTTTTTCCTCATCTTTGAAAGCAATATCAATATCAGTCTTTATGGCTCCAGGCACTATCTCATTAACATTTATGCCCAGAGGCGACAGCTCATAAGCCATTGATTTGGTCAGCATCCCCACAGCCCCCTTAGCTGAGCAGTAATGCGCCCTGGAAAAATCAGGTATATATTTAGATATGGAAGATATATTTATTATCTTTCCAGAGCCATTCTCCGCCATATGCCTTCCAAAGACCTGTCCGCACAGGAAATAGCCTTTTACTATTACTTTGAATATAAGGTCCCACTCTTCTTCATCTATCTCAAGAAATGGAGTCCTTCTTCCTATTCCGGCATTATTTACCAGTATATCTACACGGTCGAACTTTTTTTTGGCTTCAAGCAGAAGGGTTTCAACTTCTTCCCTCTTTGAGACATCAGCCTTTA
This sequence comes from uncultured Actinomycetota bacterium, assembly GCA_964509585.1. Lineage (GTDB taxonomy): Bacteria > Actinomycetota > Humimicrobiia > Humimicrobiales > Humimicrobiaceae > M55B120. The sequence goes on from CAZDXU010000223.1 coordinate 7,113, forward strand.
CAGATATTACCCCTGCTCCCATACCTTCAATATTCTTGCGGATCTCTTCTGCCTTATCCGGGGATGACAGGTAATTTATTACCACATTGCACCCCTCTGAAGCATATTTTTCAGCTATGGCTGCTCCTATGCCCCTCGAAGACCCGGTTATGACAGCAGTCCTTCCTTTTAGCCTATTGCCCATACCAATTCCTTATTTAGAGTTTTTTATCTTTTTTAATGCGCTGCAATCATGCCCGGGGATCACCATATAACCCTTGTTGGCATATTTATCATAAAAATCGTAAAAATCCATCATGTCATATATAAGACCTCCGGGGATCTTTTCATCGATATTCCTGTATGTAAACATAATATCTCCTGAAAACAATATCCCCCTGTAGTCCCTGCCCTCATGATGAAAACCAGTTTTAAAAATCACTATTTGGCTGCAGGGCGTATGCCCTCCGCACCAGTCGACCACTACATCATCCTCGACTTCACTGCCTTCTTTTATGGTCAGGCATCTCTCCCCGCTCCTGACCCTTTCAAGTATTTCTTTTGAAAATATTTTTTCTTTATAA
>CAZDXU010000224.1:0-1539 GCA_964509585.1 uncultured Actinomycetota bacterium
ATCTCCACCGAGCAAATCTTCCCATATCCCTGTCTCTATAAGGTCAAGCGCTCCGGTAAGGAAATTATTGATGAAAGTATATTTTTCATCCAGCCTATGGCAGTAATTATATTTGCTCTGGTGCAGCATAATCTCAATATTCTAATATCCGCCGCCTACCAGCCGCCGCCTACCCACCAGCACCAGAACCAGCAGCAAAGAGGCCCGATGTCATTGTTTAGTTTTGTAAATTCGGGGTCTCTGTTCCATAGATCTTTTGTTTTGTTTATTGATATCAAGTCCTTTCCTCCTTCCATTTAATTTTTCAATAATACTTCAAGATTACTACAATTTTTCAGGCTATTAATGTGGTGCCTTCTTGCTGTATTAGTCATCTAAGAAAAATTATCGTATCCCCTACCTTTATGGTATAAGCTACCTGCATGATAAGCAGGGCAATAAACAGGATATACATGAATATCTTTGGAGCTATCCTCATATGTAACCTGGATATATCAGTGCCGGTAATAGCATTAATCCTGTTATCAAGCCTTCTATAGCTGATAAACCCCACCGGGGAAAATGGTGAGCCAACAACCGGCAATGTATTGTTTGGAGAACTTAACATATTGCGCAGTTTAAGAATAGAATTCAGTATATTTTTGGCAGTCTCCAATGGTGATGTATCCGAATACCTGAGGACCAGCTTATCGCATGCCCTTTCCTGCTCGCTTCGAATAAGGTAATATGCTATATAGGCAAAAGGATTGAAAAAGTTCAGGTCTCTTAAAATAAGGGCTATCCATCCGATAAGTCCGTCTCTTCTTTTTATGTGGGAGAGCTCATGCTTGATAAGAGCATCCTTTTCTCCCGGCTCAAGCTCATCGATAAGCCTTGGAGAAAGCACCAGGATGAATCTCTTGACACCGACTACAAAAGGGGAGATATAATTCCTGTGAGTAAGGCTTACTTCTGGTTTCCTGGAATTGGCTTTCTCTGTATAATCATCAATAGTCTCAAAGATATCCGGTATCTCTCTTCTGCCGACTTTATCTTCAAATGAAAGTCTTCGGTAAAACAAAGCAATTGCTACCCAACGTATTATTAAAAACATCATAATCATTAAAATCACTATTATCATTATCCTGATATTTAGGTCTGTAAGATTTTCTATAGGGTTGGTGTTAAATTTCAGTAATCTCGCAGGATCAGGAATCCTTATTCCGGAAAACCTTCCCTCATATATTTCGAATAACCTGGAAGTATCCACATTCTCCAATATCATAATAAACGGCTTTATGAGGGGGAGGAAAAAGAAAAGGATCCGCATATTGGAATCTTTTATCCTGAATATAAAAAGGAATAAAAGTACTAAGACTAGTACAACAAAACTATTATATATGATAGGTAATACATATCTTGTTATAATATCTAAAAAAAACATGGATAATTCCTTTTAGAAAACTTTATATATATAAAATCTACTTTTTGCAAGCAAAACCAGGGATTATTTCTTTTCGTCAAGTTTTTCTATTAGTTTTTCCACGCTTTCATTTGATA
>CAZDXU010000225.1:0-4591 GCA_964509585.1 uncultured Actinomycetota bacterium
TACAGGTCTACCGATTTTAGGGATATAGTGGCCGCCTCCGCTCTCACCCAGTCCGTACACTCCTTCATCTGTATTGACCTTTACCAGCAGATAGTTCCATACATCCACATATACACATGACGCCTGCCATATTTCATCTTCTTTCAGCCGGTAAGTCAGCGGTATTACTTCAATATCCTTTATTTTCAAATCTTTTCTCCCTTATTAACTAATTTGAACCATAATATTTTACTGCTTCAAAGAAATGGCCGATACTTGCCAGGGGAACATCCCCCGGTATCATATGGGTCGGGGCTATGACCAGCCTGTCTTTACTTCCAAGTATCTCAATGGTGTCTTTTACTGTCTTAAATATATGTTCCCTATCCCTGTAAAATGTACCCTGGGTACCCACTCCGCCCCAGAATGAGATGCTGCTCCCATATTTATTGCTTATCATCCCAATATCCATGCATTCCGGCTGGATTGGGTTGAGGAAATCCACGCCTATCTCTATAAAATCCTCAATTATCTCTGTGATATCCCCATCACAATGGAAAAAGACCAGACAGTCTTTACTTTTTGCCCTGATAGCATCTATGACTTTAGATATCTTTGGTTTAAAAAGCCTCCTCCAGGAATCCGGGGATAAAAGAAGCCCTTTTTGTGAGCCGAAATCATCTCCCATATGTATGATATCGACTCCGCTATTAACAAGATCCAGGGCCAGTCCCATTTTTATATCAGATATCTTTTCACATATCTCATCTACGATATCATAATTGTCATAGATGGCCATAAACAGCTTTTCCATTCCAATAATATTATGGATGACCTCAAAACATATGCTTCCAATATGACCTATTGCCGGATACCCGTGACTCTTTATTTCTTTGACTTTGGAATCTACTCCAAATTTTTCCGTATCGGCCATCTCCACTTCAGGAAAAGGATAGGAATAGACCTCGATCTTTTCCTCTTTTCCCAGAAAACCTCTCCATCTGTTCTCCATTAAAGGAGCGCTGGCAAAGAGCCTTCTTGTATCAAGGCTGTAAAAAATAACCGGATTTTGCTTTTTCTCAGATCTGATCTTTTCATATATTTCTTCTGACCACCATGCATCGACCGGGATCCTATCGGTTTTTTCACCCCTGGATGCTGCTATTATCCTGTCAATAGGTCTCATCTTATGCGGCTATTCCTTTACTGCACCGGCTACCATACCCTTTACAAAATATTTCTGGGCCCAAAGGAAGAATATGAGCAAGGGGACTGATACGACAATAGTAGCGGCCCCGATCTCATTCCATACTATATTTATCTCAGAAGCCATGGATCCCAGCTGAAGGGCTACTGTCCTCTGGGTCTCGGATTGCAGTATGACCAGTGAAAAGATATACTCGGCCCATGAAAGCAGGAATGTGTACATTGCTACAGAGACCAGTCCTATCTTTGATATTGGAAGTATTACATTAAAAAATGCCCTTATCGGAGAACAGCCGTCAATATATGCCGCCTCTTCTATATCTACAGGTATATTTTCAAAACTTCCTATGGAAAGCCATATGGCAAATGGCAGGGTCAGAGTTATATGTACCAGTATTACGCCTATATGAGAGTCTATGAGCCCCAGCCTTTCTATAAGCCTGTATATGGGTATCAATAGAGATGGTCCAGGGAACATCTGGGTTATAAGGAATAATATCAGCATAGCAGCTGCGCCTTTAAATCTGAACCTGGAGAATGCGTAACCGGCCAGGGACGCTACGGTCGTAACAATAATCGTAGTAATAACAGATATCTTGAGACTGTTCAGTAAATACTTATCCCAGTTGCCAAACCTGGGATCAAAGAAAATAAACCTGTATGTCTCTAATGTAGGATTTTTCGGAATATACTCTATAGGTACCTTCTGGACATCAGTTATAGACTTTAAAGAGGATATCCCTACCCATATAAGTGGTGCCAGTATGATTATTATAACCATAATACATACAACATATAATAAAACTTCATTATGTATTTTTCTTTTTATACTCATATTTTCCTATTTCTTACTTAGTACTTTCCTCCAGCTGTCCCTAAATATAAACAGATACAGCAGGCTCAGGGCAAGTATGAAACCGAAATTAAATACAGCAAGAGCTGATGCCTCGCCAAATTTATAGAACTTATAACCTGTTTTGTATATCAGAGTAGTAAGCAATTCTGTATAATGCAGGGGGCCTCCACCGGTCATTATAAGCACAAGGGCAATGCTGTTAAGCACCCATAGCGTATTCATAAGGGCTGTTGTGAGTATGATAAACCTGATGGAAGGAATGGTAATATAAAAAAACCTTTGCCTGTTGGTTGCGCCGTCTACTACCGCAGCCTCATGCATCTCCTGGGGTATTGATTGTATGCCAGCGGATATCAGTATTGATTCCAGGGGGAAAAGCCTCCACAAGAGCACCGCTATTAAGCTGGGCATAGCCAGGGCAGGGGTGCTGAGAAATGCTATTGGTCTCTCTATTATATGCCAGCTTTGAAGCAGGTCGTTTATGACTCCCAGCTGGGGGTGCATCATCCATTTCCATGTAGCTGCTATGATAACGGGAGGCATAGCCCAGGGTATCAGTATGAGACCGCTGGTTATCCTGGTTATCGGTCTGTCGACACTTAATATCTGGCCCAGGAAAAGCCCTATTATAATTGTTATTATAACCCCTACCGCCACATAGATAAGTGTATTTTTAAGTGCTATAAGGGTGACTTCATCCGAAAAAATAGCCTTATACGATTCAAGTCCTATAAAATTTCCGCTATCCGGGTCTGTAAGGACCTTATCGGTAAAGCTTAGCCTGAAAAGGTCTACTACCGGATAGATTATGAAAGCAAGAATAAATATTATTGCCGGTATTATAAGTATATATGCTAATCTTCTTTTTGATCTTTCCATTTTTTTGTGGGGGCTATTTTACACAGCCCCCATTTTGTTTTATTTTTTATCAGTTATTGACCGAGGATCTCTTTTACTTTATCTGCAAACTTATCCATAGCTGTCTGTGCGTCAGAAACGCCAAGCACTACTTCCTGAACCGCTGTGCCGAAATGCTCATATGATTCGTTAAGACCCGGGAAAGCCGGCATAGGCAGGACTTCCGTAAACAGGGTCCCTGCATCATATTTTGCCTTGAGGTCTGGCCAGAATTTCTCAATATCAGCAGATGACCAGGCTACAATTGCCGTAGGCACCCTGCCGAACTGTACCGAACCATTCCAACCGAGGACCTGTTCGTCCTGGGTCCAGAAATCGACATATGCCAGGGCTGCTTCCACATCTTTGGCGTTGGTAGTTATCATAGGACAGAATGTACCCGTCATGATACCGCTTACTGCCTCAAAATTACCGGTAGGATTTGGGTTTACCGGGAAAGTAGTAAGGTTATAAGCAAAATCTGATGGTATCTGGAGCTCGGTGTTCCATACTCCCATCCAGGAAAGTGATGGATATAGCGCAGCCTGCCCGTTAAAGAACAGGGTTGCATTATCACGGTAATTGGACTCAACAGATCCCGCAAGCGCATATGGTGCAAGGTCAGCACAAAGCTGTACTGCATCCACAAAACCAGGACCGTTTACTGCTACATTTCCATCTTCGTCAAGCCATCTTCCGCCATTTGCATACGCTATTCCCTCTATCATATTCATATCAGTAGCTATTCCAGTAAGTGATAGGGCTATAGCTCCAAAGCCTTCCGCCTGTAATGTCTCACAGTAATCTATCAATTCATCCCATGTCTCGGGACCGACTGCATCGCCTTCAGCATTTTCGTATCCCGCTTTTCTTATTATCTCTGTATTATATCCCAGAAATGTTGCTATATCGACATAGGTGGAGAATCCATAGAATTTATCCTCATACATGCCTAGATCGAATGTCTCAGGAACAAATTTGGTCTCCCATTCTGCTACCAGCGCAGGGTCAAGGTCGCTAAAAGCCTGGATAGCACCCATTGAGGCAAAGTCCGGTATGCTCTGTGTATCTACTATTATGACATCCGGAAGATTTCCGGCTTCCAAACTCGTAACTACCAGTTCTGTCCTTGCGGACCAGTCATTTTCTACCCATTCGGCCATCATGTCAGGATGGGCTTCGTTCCAGGCAGCAGTCTTTGTGGCGCCATAGCTTCTTTCTATCCTGGTGCCTCCAAATTTCCATACAGTAATTGCATATTCCTCCGACGGACCCTCTTCTTCTGCGCCGACCTCAACAGTCTCTACAACTGTCTCTGTGACTGTTTCTACAACAGTCTCTACGATTACTTTGGGCTCTTTGCATCCTGGCAGTATTATCAGTACTGCTATCAGGCTGAGGCAAAGAATCGTTATACCCGATACTTTTAGTTTAGACATCTGTCTAATTCCTCCTTCTTAATAATAAATGATTATAGTACTAACTGTTTCTATAAAACCACCCCCTATATGGAATTACCAATTTTTTGGTAAACCTGTTTAACCAATTTTGATAAAAAAAATTAGCCAAAATACTCCTTGTTATCTTTTTCCACATCCTCAAGGTGCTGGTTTATAGCTTTAAGAGCGCTTTCTTCATCTTTATTCTTTATGG
>CAZDXU010000226.1:0-1860 GCA_964509585.1 uncultured Actinomycetota bacterium
GCCAATACCCACAATAACGCCAAAAAGGATATTAAAATCCACCGAAATGGCTTTACCTATAAGGCCGGGTATAGAGGTAAAGATTATGGCTCCCAGGGATGTGCCTGTGGCAAGATTCATGGGAAGCCCCATGAAGAAGAGAAGCGCAGGCACGAAAAGGAATCCTCCGCCTATGCCCAGGATGCCTGCCATAAGCCCTGCTATGGCCCCGATGGGTATTATCTTATATATATCTTTTTTTGACGGCTCTGTCCTGTGGCCCGTTATCCTGGATCTCATAAGAAGCATGACGAAAGATACGGTAAGGGCTGCCAGGTACATTATCTTTATGGCCAGATCGGGTATGAGTTTGGTAAAATATCCCCCCAGGAATGAAAATGCCATACTGGAAAGCCCGAAGTAAAGGGCATATTTAAAGATTATGGTCTTCTGACGGTAGTTAAATATGGTGCCCGAGATGGAGGCGAATACGATATGTACCATTGATATGGCAGTGGCTTCCTTGATCTCGACACCGGATAGATAAAGAAGAAGCGGGATGATGACCGTACCCCCGCCTATTCCCATAAGGCCGGCAACTGTCCCGCCTACTACTCCTATAAGTAAAAATGTGATGTAATCCAAAAACCCGACTTCTGTATAAGATACCCAATAATAGTATTAGTTATGATATTATAAAATAATGAAAAAGTCGCATAAAGATCAAACAATATCTATTTCGGGATCTACCCGGGATCAGCCCTGCTAATTCGGAGCCTACTCCACTATAATCTCTTATCCGGGTCTCTGCTAATAACTAAGGCTGTCCAGATGTGCCGGTTTATCTTAAGCTTACGTGATACCTGCCCTTATCTCCCCTGATATAGGAGTTTGTAAACTCAAACCATTCATTTTTATTTGTATAGGATATTTTTGTAATTAGAAATGCTGCCATTCCTTTTTTGACCTTTACCAGATCTGCGATATCTTTATCGAGGTTTACTGGCTCGACATATTCTTCGATGTGTGAAAACTTAATTTTCAGCTTATCGATTATATAGTCATATATTATCCCATTAGCCACATTATCCAGGATGGGAGCGCAGAGATCGTGATTGAAGTAAAGCCTTTCAAAAACAATAGGTTCTTCCTCTATCCGGCGGACTCTTTCAATTAAAACCGCCTTTTTAACGGGGTTTTTAATATCAAAATCCCTTAGTTCAATGCTGTTAAAATCAACCACTTTTTTATTAAGCACATCTATATCTTCTTTTATTCCTTTTTGATTGAGTATCCTGCCGAGACTGAGATATTTTGTAAAATCTATCTCGATCTTGGGCTTATTTATAAAAGTACCCAGCCCCTTTACCTTGTAGATCCTGCCCTCATTCTTAAGTTCGGAAAGAGTCTTCCTTACCGTAGTTACCGTTATGTCATATTTTCTGGACAGTTCGTGTTCAGAACTTAACCTGCCGTCAGGGAATTCTCCGGAGTTTATTTTTTCCAGCAGAATATTTTTTAGCTGAACATAGTATGGCAAGGGCGAATTTTTATCTATGTAATCTTTATCAATCATCTCTTTTATCAGCCGTTTAAATAATATTTTAAGGGTATATTACCACAATCCCCTATATACATCTATACATAAATACATTGCATATTGTTTTTTCTAGACAACATTGACTTCCAGACCCATCATCTCCCCAAATCCTTTAATGCTTTCCAGAACATCTCCGTAAACCAGGATCTTATGGTGGGTACCTCCCGATTTGCTATATTTTTCCAATACTTCATCAATATTTCTTTCCGGCTTAAACCAGCCGTGGATAGTGGCATTAAGATTATCCTTATCCTTTATTTCAAGCATTTCACCCTTTATCG
>CAZDXU010000227.1:0-11360 GCA_964509585.1 uncultured Actinomycetota bacterium
TACTGTAAGGATGATGACCGGAAAGGTAATTACCCGGTAACGGCGTTCGACTTTCTGGGATATACTTTTAGGCCCCGGAGGTCTAAAAGTAGATACGGAAAGCACTTTATTAACTTCACCCCGGCAGTGTCAAACAAGGCCAAAAAGGCCATGCAGAGGACTATCAGGGGGTGGCGTATGCATCTGAAGCCGGATAAGACCCTTGAGGATCTATCCAGAATGTTTAATCCGATACTTAGAGGTTGGATTAATTATTACGGGCGCTTTTACAAGTCGGAACTATATTCAGTACTAAGACACATGGACCGGGCCCTGGTCCGATGGGTGCGACGGAAGTACAAGAAACTTCAAAGACATCAGCGGCGCGCTATATACTGGCTCGGTGGGATTGCCAGACGTGAACCAAAGCTGTTCGCGCATTGGCAAATGGGGATATTGCCAACGGCTTAGATAATGGGAGCCGGATGAGCTGAGAGGCTCAAGTCCGGTTCTGAGAGGGCCTCGGGGTGAGATTCCCCGGGGCTACTCACCTAAGCGTGGCAAACTGACGGGTAAAGACTACCATGTCCCTGGCGCCTATCCTGTCAAACAGGGCAATATTCCTATGCAGGCCGGTTTCTTTATCATCTTTTGTTTTGTTTATATCCAGGACCAGCAGGCCTTTTCCCTTGAGGCTGGTTATGAGGGTGTCTTCCGAAGACGCTTCCTGGGAACCGCTTAGTATCTCCCCGCTTTTGTCCCTAGCCTTATATTTAAATGTTGCCATATTATTCCAGTCACATAAGTTAGTTAATTATAAACATTATCAAATGTTTATACAATATATTCAATATTTTTTTAATATAAAAAGGTTATCACGCTATCATCCTCTGGAGTTCCTCCCTGCTGTGGCACTTTTCCATACATGTATCTTTGCTGATCTTTCCCTGCCGGTAAAGGTCTGCCAGCGACCTGTCCATGGTAATCATTCCCCTTTTGCCGCCGGCCTGCATGGCAGTATAAACCTGGTGCGCTTTGTTCTCCCTGATCATATTGGAAATTGCCGGGTTTACAAACATAAGCTCGGTTGCCGGCACCCTGCCGTCTTCTGCGACATTGGGAAGCAGCTGCTGTACCAGCACCGCTTTAAGAGTCGCGGCCAGCTGGGTCCTGATCTGTCTCTGCTGATATGATGGAAATATATCTATTATCCTGTCAATAGTCTGGGGCGCATCCTGTGTATGAAGGGTGGAAAATACAAGATGTCCCGTCTCGGCTGCAGTGAGGGCGCTGGATACGGTCTCAAGGTCCCTCATCTCGCCCACCATTATAACATCCGGATCTTCCCTCAATACATTTTTTAATGCTAAAGAAAATGATATGGCATCAGCCAGGATCTCGCGCTGGCTTACGATACTCTGCCTATGGGTAAACAGATATTCGATGGGGTCCTCTATGGTTATTATGTTTTCCCTGCGGTTCTGGTTTATTATCTCTACAATAGCCGCCAAAGTGGTGGATTTGCCGGAGCCTGTGGGACCGGTCACCAGCACCAGGCCCCGGGGATAAGTTGAAAATTCCCTTATCTGCGACGGAAGCCCCAGTTCTTCTATTGTAGGGATCTTCTTGGATATGAGGCGGAATGCCCCGGCCAGGGTACCCCTCTGAAAGAAATAATTGCACCTGAACCTGCCCTCGCCTGGAATAGTATATGAGAAGTCAAGGGAGAGGTCTTTTGACAGTCTCTGTTTCTGGTCCTCATTTAATACTTCAAGCAAAAGCTCCTGCGATCTTTCGGGCGTTATATCGCCAAATCTAGCTATCTTCTGCAGTACGCCGTTTATCCGTAAAAGCGGCGGCAGTATGCAAACGATATGGACATCGGAAGCTTCCTTTTCAATTCCTTCCCTCAGTATCTCGTCTATCTTCATTATCTTTATCCTTTCATAGGCTATTTATATTTTATCCGCCAGCATTCCCCTGATATGTCTGGTTTCTGGATATATGCCAAACCAGCGGTAGAATGATGATGCCGCCTGGTTTATAAGCATATCCAGGCCGTCAACAATATTTGCGCCTTCTTTTTTTGCCTTTTTTATTAGCCCTGTCTCTACCGGTCTGTATATAGTCTCAAATACGATCTTGCCGGAAAGATCCCAGCTGTCAGGCACAGGCATAAGGCCTCCCAGTTCTCCTGTATCCATACCCAGGGGCGTGCAGTTTATAATCAGATCCATTGAATCCGGTATTGTCTTATCTTCCAGGTCCTCCAGAACGGTTATGTTTCCATTACCTTTCATATCGTACTTAATTTTTTCCGCATTCTTGATAGTCCGGTTAAATATGCTTATCTTGCCGGCGTTTTTCTCCCTGAGCGCATATACAGCACTCCTGGCTGCCCCTCCTGCCCCCAGCACCAGGCATGCTGCCCCCTCCGCGCTGAAACCGGCATTGTCAAGGGAGAGTATGATGCCGTCGATGTCGGTATTGAATCCGGCAGCCTTGACTACCCCGTCCTTCTCGTCAAACCTGACCGTATTGACCGAACCGGTTGCCGACGTCCTTTCGTCCCTTACCGCTGAATGAAGATACGTTATTTCCTTATAAGGCATGGTTATGTTAAGGCCGAATATTCCCAGGTCGGCGGCCCCCCTGAAGGCTCCGGGGAACCTGTTTTCGGGAAATTCAAATGTTATATATACCGCATCTGTGCCGCTGTCTTCCAGAAAACGGTTCTGGATAATAGGTGAAAGACTGTGCCTTGCGGGATAACCGAATAAGGCCAGGACTTTTGTATTTGAGCTTATTTTATTTTGCTGCATTAGAGACTGCCTTATTATTAAATCTATCCGGAATAATCCGGAATGCTATGGTCAATATTTTATATCAAATGAATTATATTTTTTTTCTTCAGGTATCTCTTCCATGACCGTATCTGTAACAACAGAAAAGGCAGGTCCTTTTTTGACCTCCTCCAGGAATGGCTGCAGCTCTTCTTCCTCTCCCTGGCAGATGATCTCTACCTTTCCGTCACCCTTATTGAGCACATAGCCCCTGACATCATATTTTTCGGCAATGGATACGGCAAAATACCTGAAACCTACTCCCTGCACCCTTCCTGAAATCAATATATTATAAGTCTTAATATTTTCAGCCATAATTCTATCAAAATAATTATTATAATAATAACAAAATTAATATTCTTTTACAATTTTATAATCATCAAAACTTTTCCTTAAATAAATACCCTCCTGACTGCCCGTCAAAGCTTCTTCCTGAGGATGGAATAGGGACTGACCGCACCCAGTCCTTTTATGACCACCTTATCATTGGGGTTGGCTGTCTCTATGGGGTCCATACCGGGAACCCTGAGTATCTTTGCCGCTTTCCTTACAAAGGGATCCTTATAGGGCTGCAGGACATCGATGGATTCTCCTTCTTTAAACTGGTTCTTCACATATATGACAGCTTCTTCTGTCTCCCTGTGTCTATTTTCTACTGAACCAACAAAAGAATATTTTTTTATATACCCTACATTATCATTATCCTCGAGTTCCCTGTTTTTCTTCCCGAACATAAACCCGGTAGTAAAATTCCTGTGTGAAGCTTTGTCCAGTTCTTCCATCAGGGCGGTTTTCATGCTGCCGCTGAATTTGTTTTCCTTTATAAGGTCCAGGGCTTTCCTGTACACCCAGGTAACCAGGCTTACATAGCTTTCAGTCTTCATCCTGCCTTCGATCTTTATACTGTCAGGGCCCATTGCCGCAATCCGGTCCAGAACCGGGAGCAGGCAGAGATCGCGTGAATTATATATATATGTACCCTTTTTATCCTGTTCAATGGGAAAGAAAAGGTTAGGCCTTTCTTCTTCCATCAGATAATACTTCCACCTGCAGCTGTGGGCGCACTCGCCCTTATTGGCATCCCTTCCCGACATATATTTTGATAGCATGCACCTGCCGGAATAGGAGATGCACAATGCCCCGTGGGCAAAGATCTCTACCTCAACATTGCTTTTTCTGATTATATCCCTGATGCTTTTAAAAGACAGCTCGCGGGAAAGATTAACCCGGGACGCACCCAGCTTTTCAGCAGTCTCCGCGGCAAGATGATTGGTGATATTAGCCTGGGTGCTTATATGTATTTTTATACCAGGCAGCCTTTTTCTCACAACTGGTATTATCCCGGTATCTGATACTATGACAGCGTCCAGCTCAAGTCGGCTGAGACTGGCAGTATATTTTTCAAGCCCATCCAGTTCATCTTCATATATGAAGGAATTAAGAGTCAGGTATACTTTTACCCCTCTTTTATGGGCATATCTAATGCCCTTTTCCAGGTCTGCGGTGGTGAAGTTTCCCCGTATACTCCTGAGGTTAAATTTTTTGCCGCCAATATATACTGCATCTGCCCCGTAATTTACCGCATATTTAAGCACTTTAAGGTTATTTGCCGGCACCAGGAGCTCCGGGACCTTTATACTATCCAAGACTCCAATCCTTCCCGTAAATGCTGACAGCCACCCCGTCATCAACATCAAGCAGTTCAGTATTGAAACCTGTTCCCGGGCCTGTTAGTTCCAGGTATTTCCTTAAGCCCCTTACACTGTTTTTGTAGTGTAGGGGGAAATTTTTTAAAAATATTTTTTTCTTGCAGAATATATCATCGGCTATTATCATGGAACCTTTTTTGATCCTGCCTTTGACCGCTTCCAGGTATCCGGGATATTCAAATTTGGCAGCATCAATAAAAACCAGGTCAAAGGTAAGGGAAAGCTCCGGGGCCACCTGGAGGGCATTGCCGCATATGAAGCTGCAGTCTGAGTCCGGAAAATGGGAGCCGATAAGATCCCGGGCATCCTCCAGTCTATGCCGGTTCAGGTCTATTCCGGTATAGCTCGATCCCCTGCGCATATTTTTTATAATAAAATAAGAAGAAAACCCGTTTCCGCAGCCTATTTCCAGGATATTCCCGGGCTTGACCAGCCTTACCAGAAATCCCAGGAAATATCCGGTGCTTTTGCCGATCACAGGTATCTTGGCGGCAGCAGCATGTTCCTGAAGGCTGTCCACCAGCCTCATATGTTCCAGCAGGTGTTTAAGGTCATCATTCTGCATTATTGATATTCTCTAGATGCTCATTATAATCATCAGTAAAAGAATGTTCATGTGTCTGGCTGTCCGTAACCACAAAATATAAATAATCCACATCAGCCGGTTCCAGGGCTGCAGCAATGGAAGCAAATCCCGGATTGCAGATGGGCGTAGGAGGAAGACCGGCGTAGATCCTGGTATTATACGGGGTATCTGTGGCCAGGTCTGACTCGGTCAGCGGTTCATCCCATTTTTGCAAAAAATAGGTGAGTGTCGCGTCTATGCCCAGTGTCATGCCTATGTCCAGCCGGTTATGTATGACAGCCGAGATAAGCGCCCTTTCTTCAGGAATATATGCTTCCCTTTCCACCATGGATGCGATCTTCAGTATGTCATACCTGGACAGGCCCTTTTCCTGAGCCTGTCCGTAATCCAGATCGCCGGTCTCAAGCTGGTACTGGGCCAGCATCATCTCTACGATATCCGATGCCCTGTACTGGGCCAGTATTTCATAAGTCTTGGGAAAAAGGAAACCCTCCAGGCTTTCCAGACCCTTCAGGTAATCATAATCATAATTGTCTATCAGGATTGCTCTTTCCATGTCATCTGATGTTATAAATGACAGCTCCGAACCGTACTTTTCAATAATATCGGTGATGGTAAAACCTTCAGGTATGGTCACATTATAGGTTATTACCGGCGGTCCTGCGGTAATTATATCCAGTACTTCTTCATATTCCGAACCGGTTACCATTTCATATTCCCCCGGCGCCAGGTTTTTCTCCATGCCCCTCTGCTGGACAAAGAGACGGAAAAGCAGCCCATTGTCTACCACCCCGGCTTCTTCCAGAAGTGCTGCTATCCCGGTAAGGTTCATGCCTTCCTCGATGACTATCTTTACATCCTGCCCTGCAGGAACAATAGATTTTTCTTCCGGTGCGGCAGCATCAAAAATACAGGCATTTAATACTGATGCCGCCAGGATAGATATGATAAAAAACAATAACCCGAACCTGCTTTTATTCATCATCATCCCTTCTAATAGCTGAGGTCCTGTCCAGGTAACCCTGAAGTATGAGGGCGGCAGAAAACTTATCTTTGCGGCCTGTGCCCTTTTTAATTTTCACGCCTGGTTCCAGGTGGAGTTTGCTGGTAAACCTTTCGTCCTGGTATACGACCTCGGTCCCCGTATCAAGTATTTTTTTCTTAACAAATTCCAGGACCTTTTTACCCTGCTGTCCTATCTCTCCCCTGAGGGTATAGGGCATGCCCACCACTATTTTCTCCACGCTTTCCTTATCCATAATGCTGTAGAGCCTGTCTTTAAAGCCTGCATCATTTTCCAGCACCGCAAGCGGTACCGACATCTTTCTTTCCTTATCGGTAAGGGCTATTCCGATATATTTATCACCGATGTCCATTCCCATTATCTTCATCTTATGACTCCCGGGTAAAGCTTCCCCTGGCTTTTTTGACTGCAAGATCAATGGCTTTTTCCAGTGAGTCCTTATCCGAACCGCCCAGCTGGGCAAAATCAGGTCTTCCCCCTCCGCCGCCTTTTATTATCCGGCCCACTTCTTTGGCAAGTTTTCCGCAGTGCATGGAACTGCCGGATATATCCGGGGTACAGGAAAGTACCATCACCGGTTTGCTCCTGAATATATTACCCAGGACTATAAAAGTATTTTTATTACCATAGGCATCCTTTATGCGGTCTGCAACAGCTCCCATATCCTTGACCGGGATCTCCTGGGAAAGACCGAGGGATACCATATTGAAATCAAATATATTTATGCCGTTTACGGGCTCCCTTTTCTCCAGGACCTTGATTATCCGTTCGGCAGCCATGCCTGTCCTCAGTTCTTCCAGCTCCTGCCTTAATTCAAGGTTTTCCTGTTTTAGCCTGGCCGCGGAGTCTGCGGCTTTTTCCTCAGCCACTTCCAGTATAGCGGATATCCCGTTTAACCTCTTTTCCTTTTCATTCAGCATCTCATATGCATGCATGCCCGTAACTGCTTCTATCCTTCTCAAATTTGCCCCGATACTGGTATCGGATATTATCTTGAATATCCCTATTTCACCGGTCCTGTCTGCATGAGTGCCGCCGCATAATTCACGGTTGTAATCATCTATCTCCACCACCCTTACAAATTTGCCATATTTTTCATCGAATAAGGCTACCGCATCAAGCTCCCTGGCATAATCCAGGGTGGTCTCAAAACACCTTACCCGATCGTTTTTCATTATCTTCTGGTTGACCAGCTTCTCGATCCTGGACAACTGGTCTTCATCAGGGGGGCTATATATGGTATAGTCAAATCTCAGCCTGTTATCGGTCACCATGGAACCGGCTTGTCTTGCCTGGTCTCCCAGGGTGTTCCGCAGGGCCCAGTGAAGAAGATGTGTGGATGTATGGTTTTTCCTGATATGGCTGCGTCTTCTGCGGTCGATCTCTATATGGACTTTATCTCCGCGGCTTATTCTGCCTTCCTTTACGGATCCATGGTGGATAAACAGGTCCTCCAGCGGTATCCGGGTATCATCTACTATAAATATTGCCCCTTCTGACCTTATCAGGCCCCGGTCGCCGGACTGTCCGCCCTTTTCGCCGTAGAATACTGTTGACTTCAATATTATCTCGCCTTTTTCACCGGCATTTAATTCATCTGCCGCCTGGCCCCTGCCGCTGCCGGAAAGCCTTATTATTGCCTCCACCTCAGTCTCAAGCTCTTCTTTTTCATATCCCAGGAAATCAGTCTTTCCGCTCTTTTGGATATCCTTATATAAAGGAAGGTTCTCATCCACTTTCTTATCAAAGGATGTCTTCTTCTTTGATCTTTCTATATGTTTTTTAAAATACTTATCATATTCTCCCTGGTCCAGGTCCATGCCCTGTTCCCTGAGTATCTCATTTGTAAGCTCAACCGGGAAACCATAGGTCTCATAAAGCCTGAAAGCATCCTCCGGGTCCAGCGATGATGATTTCTTGTCTTTTGCCGCCTGGATCATGCCGTTTAAAATACTGTTTCCTTCATTCAGGGTACGGGTAAACCTCTTTTCCTCATCCAGCACAATTTCAAATGCCAGGTTTTTTTTCCGGGAAAGCTCATCATAATAGCCGGAATAGCCCCTTATTACCACTTCACCGATACTATTAAGGAAGAAATCACGGATGCCCAGCTTTTTACCAAATCTTACCGCCCTCCTTATTATCCTTCTGAGTATATAGCCCCTGCCTTCATTGGAAGGAGTGACCCCGTCTGCCAGAAGGAAATATATGGCCCGGCAATGGTCTGCAAGTATTCTCAGGGACCTGCCAGTATCCCCGTCATTTTCCAGATCTTCCAGCTTGCTTCCGGTTATCTCATATATCCTCTCCAATATGGGCTTGAACAGGCTGGTCATAAATACTGAAGCCTGGCCTTCCAGGACCGCGGTTATCCTTTCCAGACCCATGCCTGTGTCTATATTCTTCCTGGGAAGTTCCGTATAGCTCTTACCGTCAAAATTATACTGGGTAAAGACCAGGTTCCATATTTCCAAAAACCTTCCGCATTCGCATGATGGATCGCAGTCTTTCCTGCCGCAGCCCGTACCCGGCCCATAATCAAAATAGATCTCGGTGCAGGGTCCGCAGGGCCCCGAGCTCCCCGCAGGGCCCCAGAAGTTTTCTTCCCGGCCCAGCCTGTATATCCTGTCTTTATTTATTCCATTGTCAAGCCAGTACTGTATGGACTCTTCATCGGCAGGAATATCCTTATCACCGCTGAAAACAGCAGTAAACAGTTTTTCCCGGGGAAGGTCCAGGCAGTTGACACAGAAATCAATGGCAAGGGCGATGGCTTCCTTCTTGAAATAATCCCCGAAGGAAAAATTACCCAGCATCTCAAAAAATGTAAGGTGCCTGTCGGTATATCCCACGCTCTCTATATCACTGGTCCTGAAACACTTCTGGACAGTAGCTATCCTGGTCTCCGGCGGTTCCTCGGTCCCCAGATAATAGGGCTTGAACTGCTGCATGCCGGCAGTGGTAAGAAGCACGCTGGGATCATTTTTGGGGATCAGGCTGGAAGAGGGCATTATTAAATGTCTTCTTTCCTGGAAATAATCTAAAAATCGTCGTCTTATATCCATTTTTACTGAATAAGCTATATGTATTTTATAATAAAAGATACCCCGTTTAGTCGTCATATCAGATATTTTTGCGCCCTGCACTCAGCAGGTGGATGCTCTCCGGTCTGCATATATAAGTCCCAGAAACCAGTCAGGGCATTTACTCAGCAGCCAAAGTTTGAGCTTCCAATGTAATCTTGTTGGCACAAAAATTACTCTTCAACAACGATATAAACAGAGTACCAGGGTCGATATTATCATAACTCTTTTTTTTATTCAATAAAGCTAAAACTACGGACGACAGCTTATTTTTCTTCTATTTCCGCCAGTTCTATTGACAGCTCCTCCAGCTGCTTCCTGCTTACCTCGGAGGGCGTTCCGGTCATGAGCTCCATGGCAGACTGTGTCATGGGAAAGGCTATGACTTCCCTTATGCTGTCCAGTCCCCCCATTATCATTGCCAGGCGGTCCATTCCCAGGGCAATGCCTCCATGGGGAGGAGCTCCGTATGAAAGGGCGTCTATGAGGAAGCCGAAGTTTTTCCTCGCCATGTCTTCACTTAAATCCAGCAGTTTAAATATTTTTTGCTGCAGGCCTGCGTCATTTATCCTTATGGACCCGCCCCCGATCTCATTGCCGTTAAGCACTATATCATATGCCTTTGACTTTGCTTTTAGCGGCTCCTCATCCAGGAGCTTTTTGCCTTCTTCGTCCGGACTGGTAAAGGGATGATGGATGGATGTGAGCCGGCCCTCTTCTTCATCCCATTCAAACAGGGGAAAATCATAGACCCATACGAACTCGAAAACATCCTTTTTTATGATATCCAGTTTTTTTGCCAGCCGGACCCTGAGGTCTCCCAGCACCTTGCAGCATGTATTAAACCTGTCTGCTACTATAAGGAGAAGGCTGCCCGGATCCAGGTTTAATACAGAGGTCAGATCCCTGATCTCCTGTTCAGACAAGAACTTGGTTATGGGCGACTGGAATGACATGTCATCATTTACCTTTATCCAGGCCAGTCCCCCGGCACCGCTTTCCTTTGCCAGGTCTACCAGTCCGTCCAGGTCCTTCCGGCTGAATGCCGAAGCATCCGGCAGCACCAGGCACTTGATATTGTCTCCCGAGTCTACTGCTTTTTTAAAGATCTGGAGGCTGCTTCCGGAAAAAATACCGGTTATATCACTGATGGTAAGACCGAACCTGAGATCCGGCTTGTCGCTGCCGTATTTCTCCATACTCTCCTTCCAGGCAATCCGCCTGAATGGAATTTCCAACTCTATCCCCATCACCTGCCTGAATACGGTACGGAACAGCCCCTCGATGATGTCCATGACATCATCTGCCTCCACAAAAGTCATCTCCAGGTCTATCTGTGTAAATTCCAGCTGCCTGTCTGCCCTTAATGCCTCGTCCCTGAAGCATTTGACTATCTGGTAGACCCTGTCAAAACCGGAAAACATAAGTATCTGCTTGAATAATTGGGGCGACTGGGGCAGGGCATAGAATTTCCCCGGATGGTAGCGGGACGGCACCAGAAAATCCCGGGCGCCCTCCGGAGTGCTTTTTGCCAGTATGGGCGTCTCTACCTCAATAAAGCCGCTGGAATTAAAATACTGCCTGGCAGCAGCCTTTATGCTGTGCCTGAGCCTCAAATTTCTCTGCATCTCTACAGACCTGAGGTCGATATACCTGTATTTCAGCCTGGTATTCTCATCCACCCTCTCCCTGTGCTCCAGCATAAAAGGGGGCGTCTTTGATGCGGCAAGCACTGTAAGCGATGATATCAACAATTCTATCTCACCAGTGGGAATGGATGGGTTTACGGCATCCTCTGCTCTTTTCCTTACTATACCTTCCGCTTTTATGACATATTCACTCCTTATATCCTTGCCGGATGCATATGCCTGCCTGGAAAAGGCAGGATCTAATACCAGCTGGACCACCCCGGAAAAATCCCTGAGGTCTATGAATATAAGTTTTCCGTGATCCCTTCTTTTATTTACCCATCCGCAAAGGCTTATCTGCATATCAATAAGCTCCCTGTCAATGCTGCCGCAAATATGGGAACGCATTGCAGTCCTGTATTCTGGATTACCCATTTTTTTCTACTCCTGTCATATCCAATATCTTTTTAACCAGCCGGGTCCTGTCAATAGTGTACTGCCTGAAATT
>CAZDXU010000228.1:0-7502 GCA_964509585.1 uncultured Actinomycetota bacterium
CAATCACCAAATTCCTGATTTATTTTAAATCCATTTTATTTATAATGTAATAAAGTGTTTTAAATGGTCCCGGAGTAGTATTAAAGACCGGGAAGATAACGATGTATAAAAGATAACAGGGATCCTGGAGTTTTGAACCATGAAAGAATTAAAGGCAGACCTCCTCATAATAGGGGCCGGGCCCGGGGGGATGGCGGCAGCCATATATGCAAAAAGATCCGGGCTTGACTTTTTGATAGTGGAAAAGAATATGGCCGGAGGACAGATAATAAATACCGACTATATAGAGAACTACCCTGGATTCGGAGAAGGGCTGTCCGGTTTTGAGCTGGCACAGAAACTGTCAGAGCACTGCAGGAAATTCGAGATAGACATCATGGAATACTTTGATATAAGTAAAACCGAAGAGACAGGATATAAAGATGGCAAAAAGCCCTACAGGTTTAAAAGCACAGGCAGCGACAGCATCATCTACTCCAGGGCCCTCATCATAGCCACCGGCGCCAGGCCTGACAGGCTCAATGTAAAAGGCGAGGCGGAACTTATGGGAAAAGGCATATCCTTCTGCGCTACCTGCGACGGCGCCCTTTACCGCGGCAAGGAAGTGGCCGTAGTGGGGGGAGGAGATACTGCGGTAGAGGAAGCCCTTTTCCTTTCCAACCTGGTTGAAAGGGTATACCTGATACACAGGAGGGATGAGCTAAGGGCCTGCGACATGCTGCAGTGCCGGGCCAGGGATAATAAAAAAATAGAGTTTTTATGGTCTTCAGTAGTGGAAGAATTCATAGGCGATGGAAAGCTGGAAGCGGTGATAGTCAGGAACAAAAATGACGGTTCCACACGGAAGATCGAAGTTGAGGCGGCCTTTGAATATGTGGGATGGGAGCCCAACTCCGATATGGTAAAACACCTGGTAAATACCGATCAGAAGGGCTTTATAATAACCGATACCATTATGAAGACTTCCCATGAAGCCGTATTTGCCGTTGGAGATGTGAGGAATACTCCATTCAGGCAGGTGATAACAGCAGTTTCTGACGGAGCGATAGCAGCTATGTATGCGGATAAATATTTCCTGGAACAGGATTAGGTCCCTATGAAAGTCATGAAAAAAAACTCTTCAGGAAAGGAAGTGACAGACCTGCAAAGGCGCCTCAGGCTAATGGACTATGATCTGGGAGTTACCGGTGTTGACGGAATATTCGGAGACAGGACAGCGGATGCCGTAAAGAGATTCCAGCAGGACCGGGGCTTAAGGTCAAGCGGCATAGTGGACCAGGAGACATGGCAGGAGCTGGTGGATGCGGGGTACAAGATAGGCGACAGGATGCTTTATCTTAAAAACCCTCCTTTCAGGGGCGATGATGTCAGGACGCTTCAGCTGTGGCTGAAGACCCTGGGCTTTTATCCTGATAATGAAAACGGAATATTCTGCCAGAGGACGCAGAAAGCATTGCAGGAATTCCAGGACAATATGGACATCCATGATGACGGCATCCTGGGGGAACAGACCTTAAGACACCTAAACGGGCTGCAGAGGATAATAAAAGAAAAAAAGACATCCAACTTTCCCTATATAAAAAAACACCATCCGGAAGGCAGCGAATATCCGGGGACTGTCATCCTTGATCTTGATCCAGCTTCCATATACGGTGACGAACAGCCTGCCAGCATAGAGGGGTACAGAAGCGATAGCATTGCCATTTGCGCAAATCTCATAGACCAATGCAGAAAGATCCTTAGTGTACAGGGTTATTCCGTAATCCTTGCATCCGCAGGGGAAAAGGCCGGACCGGCCCCTCTTCCTGAAAGGATATACCGGGCTAACTCCAGCAAAGGCGGACTGCTGGTCAGTATAGGCCTTAACTTTTCTTCGGACAGGGATGCCAACGGGTGCAGCTGTTATTATTTCAAGGGCCTCAAATCCTATTCCATCGGAGGATACCGGCTGGCTGGGAGCATCCAGGATAGTCTGGTAAAAAATGCGGGTCTTCTGGACTGCAGGACACACGGGGCAAATTATGCCATTTTAAAAGATACGGAGATGATATCGGTGGTGGTAGAACCTGCATTCATCTCAAATGAGAAGCAGAGGCGGGATATCCTTCAGGTCCCGTACCAGGAAAGAATAAGTAAAAACATATGTGAGGCTTTACTAGCTTTCCTTGAAGACAGATAGGGATATAGGTATGTATTTTATTTATGATGATTACTACCTGAAGCATGAGAATGGTATTTCCCATCCTGAAAACCCGGAAAGGCTGAAATATATAAAAAGGGCGGCAGACAGCCTGGAAGAAAGGGGCTTAATAGAATATATAAATCCCCGGCCTGCCGGGAAAAAGCAGATAGAGATGGTACATGATATTTCATATATAAACAGGGTGGAGGAGCTCTCAGCCGGGGGAGGCCTGTCATTCCTGGATATGGACACCGGGGTCAGCCGGCATACCTACAGCTGCGCCCTGCTGGCTGCAGGGGGATGCCTGGACGGTCTGGACCTAATATTTTCAGAAAACAGCAAATACAAAAAGTTCTTCCTTGCCTGCCGGCCGCCGGGACATCATGCTTTTCCGGCAGGGGGCAGCGGTTTCTGCATATTCAATAATGCAGCCCTGGGAGCAAGATATGCGCTTGAACACTTTGGCCTGAAAAGGATAGCTATTGTAGACTTTGATGCCCATCACGGAAATGGGACCCAGGACATCTTCTATGAAGACAGCGGGGTCTTCTATATATCCTTCCACCAGTACCCCCATTATCCGGGAACCGGCGGCGCTGATGAAAGGGGATCTGGAAAGGGAAAAGGTTTTAACCTTAATCTCCCCTTTGCTCCCGGTACCGGGGAGCCTGATTACCTGGCGGCACTTATTGATATAGTGATCCCGCTCCTGGATGAGTATAGACCGGAGCTTGTAATAGTAAGCGCAGGATATGATTCCCATGTTTCCGACAGCATGTCTTCCCTGGAGCTTGTAGAGGATTCCTACCTCAGGATAATGGCGGCCCTTTCCCTTATCTCCCGGAAATATTGCCGGGAAAGGATGGCCATAGTCCTGGAAGGGGGATATGAATACAGGTCGACTGCTGACAGTACCGTTTCTACTATCATGGGCTGTCTGGAAGACAACTCTTTTAAAAGTACCGATGACCTGGAGAAATATTTTGGCATAGATGATAGCCGGAAAAACAGGGTAAAAAACAGGACAATGCTAGACCAGACGGCAAAAGACCTGGGGTTAATACAGTGATATGAAGAAGGCATTATTAAAAAAGATCATGACCGGGCTGGTGTCTATTGTACTTATTTCTATATCTTTTATGCTGCCGTCATGCAGGGAGTATGACGGCAGGTTCGATATCGCATATTTCTTCAAGACGGGACCGGAAAAAGCAGTAGTAGATTTCCTTCAGTGCCTTGATAATAAAGATCCGGAATATATCTATTCCAACCTTATGCTGGCTTCTGACAGGAACGGCATAAGCAGGGAAAAATATAACCTGGAGCTGACCCTGGTCCTGGAGGATGTGGAATCAATAGCCGTAAACAGTACGGTGTATCTGGGCTATGAAGGCGAGATGGGCAAAGTAGTAGCGGAATTTGATATAAAATATTACAATGGTGAATCAAGACAGTACAAGAAGTATTTTTACCTTCTGGAAGAAAATGGCAGGTGGAAAATAATACTCGAAAAAACTTTCATATAATAAATAAATGTTTTATTCAAAAAATTTATAATATTTGATAAAATGTTTATCTAAGAATATGATAAATAAGATAAAAATATCATTACTGGTGATTCTGGCAGTACTTCTGGGGTCAGTATATGCCGCAGGCTGTCTTCCCGAAGGTCTCGACCTGTTTGAAACCGGTTCGGATGATACATCTTCAGGCATGGAAGTTGTTTCTGAAAACGGCCAGTCAGATGATGAAGAAGGCGATATAGATTCCAGGCTGAGCCAGCTAAAGAAGGGACTGGTAAGTGCGCCTGTACTGCTCTCGCATGTATCGGGGGAACAGATATTCGGCAGCGGCGACAGGGAGAGTATATTCGTCAAAGGGCTTGCCGAACCTGGAAATACCATAGAGGTCTATGTAAACGGTACCCTTGAGCAGGACGGGATAATCGCTGATGGGACCGGGAGATTTGAGACCATAAGCGGTATAGAGATAATAGAAGGCAAGAACGTGATAGATCTGGTGGCATTGGATAATACAGGCAACAGGAGTAATCCCACCAGATTCGACCTTTTCCTGGAAGTACCCCAAAAAGTAGAGTATGCCCTGTATAATAATTCCACTGAGCTGGAATTAATAGACGGTTTCTATTATACTCCTGACAGCAAACCCATGATCTATTTGAAAGGCGCATATATCCCCGGGTCTACCATGTATGTACAGGCCAATGACAGGATCATAGGAGAACCCCTGGTAGATGATTCGGGGACCTTTACCCTGGAAAATATCGAGCTGGAAACAGGTGCTAATGAATTAGCCGTATGGGCTTTGACCGGCGAGGGATATACCTCATCACCGGTATTTGCCAGTATCACTGTATTCCGGGATATGATAACTCCATTCCCTTCCAACCTGACCGGCTACCACAACCAGGATGCCAATTATATAGAGTGGGCTGCCAGCATAGATGATAATTTTGATTCATACAAGGTGGTAAGGGTGAAAGACCCATGCATCAATCCGGAATTTCCCGTAGACGATGTAGTGGCCACTATAACAGACCAGAACTCGATTTCATTTATCGATGATGACCTTGAAGACGGAAGGTCATATTATTATACCGTATGGACCCTGGATAAGGCAGGCCATGCCGTATCCTCTAATGTACTGGCTCTCCCCAAACCTGATTACACCATCAGTATAAAAAAGCTTGATGCATTTACTGATTATTCTGTAAACCGCAGGGAGTGGTTTTACCAGTATTATGAAATAACAAATAATGGTAATGTCACACTTGATCTTCAACCAATAATGGTATGGATCAAACTTAACCCTGAACCAGATGAAGAATCACAAATAACACCCTTCTGGGAAGCCCATATCTGGGAACCAGAGACTGGAAATTACTATTATTCAGATGAGGCTATATATAATACATATGTATCAGATTATTGGAAAACTGGCGGATATACCACAATCGACGAAGAGACCACATATAATTCCGATAATACAATAAAGACAGATACTGTTACTGTAACCAACCAGCGGACTGAGGAGACTAGTCTTAATCAGAGAAGGGTAATGTCCACCAGTACAGAGACTACCAGAACCGAGACTGATCTTACAACCGGGACAAGCACTGTAACCACTACAACAGATATGAATTCTGAGCTGGTAGAACCTGAAAAAATAGGAAGCCTGATAGAGGATCTTGAACCAGGAGAAAAAATAAAGATAGGTGTCAAGATACAGAATATTTCTGCACCAAATAATGCTGAAATAATAGTCCATTTCCATTTTGCACCAGTAGACTGTGACGGATATTTCTATACGGATGAAGAAGTATCTACACTGGACATCTTTTGTAAGAGCAGTGGTAGGACTGAAGGTTCCGTACCTACTCTGCGGTAAGGCCAAACTTTAAGCTTTTAAAAAAAATCCTTCCTATATATAATATATTTACCTCAGATTCCTGCTATGGAGTATTATTTATTTTGGAAAATTATAACTCGGAAGGGAACAAATGGTAAAGAATAAAAAGGATAAAGGTAACGGCAGGGATGAAGGGATAATGGCTGGGATGAAGAAAGCCAAAAAAGATGCCGGACCTAAAAGAGACATAACCGAAGAGCTTGAGGTAGAAGAGCTTGCCAGCGAGATAGAATTATTAAGGGCAGAGCTGGAAGAATGCAAAAAAATAGAGGACGAATACATAGACAGGATAAAAAGGCTCCAGGCTGACTATGATAATTACCGGAAAAGGACAATAAGGGAGCATCTGGAACATCTGAAAAGGGCAAATAAAGACCTTATTTCTAAACTTCTCCCCATAATCGATAATTTCGAGCTAGCCCTGGATGCAGCAAAGGACATGGGCGGAAAAGAGGGTGAGCTTTATAAAGGGGTAAGGATGATCTACAATAATCTTCTTGAAATTTTAAAGAAAGAAAATGTAAGCGTAATAGAACCTCTGGGAGATGAATTCGATCCAAAAGTCTGCGAAGCTGTCGTGACCGAGGCAGTCGACGATGTGGAAGAGGGAAAGGTCCTGGATGTACTCAGGAAAGGGTATATGATAGATGATTTTGTCATAAGGCCGGCAGTGGTCAAAGTATGTAAAAAGGATTAAGGGGGAGTCTTGGGTAAAAAGATAGGTATTGGCTGTATAATTATTTTTATAATATTGTCTGTTTTAATTGTTTCAGTGTTAATATTGTATCCCTGGCGGAAGATGATAGTTCTAAATGAGAATGTGGATGAAGCCTGGTCAGAAGTACTTGTTACATATCAGAGCAGACTTGACCTGGTGTCCAATCTTGTTAATAGCGCAAGAGGATATATGCAGCTAGAAAAAGATATTTTTGAGTCTATTGCCAACGCCAGAGCGGGTATTAATGAGGCAGAAAATCTGCCGGATCTTGAAAAGGCAAATGAAAGTACAAGTCAGGCTTTGAGTTCATTCATTGATAATTTTAATGTGGTTGTAGAAGATACCCCTGAAATAAAATCCAATTTGGTTATAAGTGATTTAATGACTCAACTTGAAGGAACAGAAAATAGAATTGCTGTTGCAAGAATAAGATTTAATGAAGACGTTAAGGATTATAATATCTTTATAAAAACACCTCCATGGCATATTTTTGCAAGATGGTTTGGTTTTGAAGAAAAAGAGTTTTTTGAGGCTCAACCCGGTGCTGAAATCGCACCGGAAGTGGACCTGGAGTTGGAATAAAAGATGCCCGGATATATTACAGCCAGAAATGCAAAGATATCCGTATTTTTCTTAATTCCATTTTGCTGCCTGCTGTTTTTCTTAAGCCCCATCCAAGCCCAGGATGTCAAATATCCCGATTATATCGGCTATGTGAATGACTTTGCCGGGATCCTTGACAATGCTTCTGCTTCAGACCTTGAAGCACTTATTACAAGCATAGAAAAGGATACCGGAGCCGAGATAGCAGTGGTCACCGTGGATACGCTCCAGGGAATAACTATAGAAGAATATGCGGTAGAACTTTTTGAGAAGTGGGGTATTGGCAAAGCAGAGGAAGACAATGGCCTTCTCATACTTGTAGCGTCCACGGAAAGAAAGGTAAGGATAGAGGTTGGTAATGGTCTGGAGGGTATTATCACTGACCTGGAAGCCGGGAGGATAATAGATGAGACAATAGTACCCAGTTTCAAGGAGGGAGAATACAGCCGGGGCATCTATGATGCTGTAGTGACTATATCAAACCAGGTATACGGGGAAGAAGAAATGGCCCTGGAAGACGGGAGCGAGAGGAAATCCACGGGATCAGGCAGTTCTTTATCCGCGGTACCG
>CAZDXU010000229.1:0-2993 GCA_964509585.1 uncultured Actinomycetota bacterium
GACCGGAGCGGTTATAAATACCACGGAAGGGTCAGGGCGCTTGCTGAAGGCGCCAGAAAAGGCGGATTAAAATTTTAGGTGATTTAAAGGAGGATATCTGTTGGCGCAAATACCGACAAATACAGAACTTACTGAAAAAGTTATAAAGATAAACAGGGTTGCCAAAGTGGTAAAGGGCGGAAGGCGTTTCAGCTTCAGCGCTCTGGTGGCTGTAGGCGATATGAACGGAAGAGTGGGAGTAGGCTTTGGAAAAGCCAATGAGGTAGCCACTGCCATCCAGAAGGGTATAAATGACGCCAGGAAAAACATGTTCAGGGTGCCCCTTATAGACGGAACCATACCTTATGAGATAAATGCTGTATGTGGTGCGGGAAAGGTATTCATGAAACCGGCTTCCAGCGGAAAGGGTGTTATAGCCGGCGGTCCGGTAAGGATGATACTGGAGCTGGCAGGAGTCAAGAATATACTTACAAAATCACTTGGAAGTTCTAATGCATTAAGTATTGTAAATGCCACCGTAAACGGCCTGAGATCCCTTAAGACTCCTGAACAGATAGCGAGCCTGAGGGGTAAAGCCTAACCTATTATAATGGAAGGAAGAATACAGTGAGACTAAATGATATTAAGTCCCCGACATCAAATAAGAGCCGGAAAAGAGTAGGCCGGGGGGATGGTTCGGGCCACGGTACTACCAGCGGCAGGGGGACCAAAGGGCAGCTGTCCAGGTCCGGCGGAAATACCAGGCCCGGATTTGAAGGGGGACAGATGCCCCTTCAGAGAAGGGTCCCCCATCTTAAGGGTTTTAAGAATAATAAAAAGATCATATTCAATGTAATAAATACGGGCATGCTTTCAGGATTCAAGGAGGGAAGCACCGTCGATCATGACGCGCTTTTGAAAAAAAGCCTCATAATGAAAAAAGCAAGGCCCCTTAAGGTACTGGGCAAGGGGGAACTAAATATAAAACTTACAGTAAAGGCAAACGGGTTCAGTAAAACTGCCAGGGAAAAGATTGAAAAAGCTGGGGGAAAAGCGGAGGTAATATAAATGCTTCGAGCATTAATAACAGCTTTCAGGATCCGGGAGATCAGGAATAAGATATTATTTACTATAGGCATCCTGGCCATCTACAGGCTGGGAGCCAATATAACCATACCCGGCGTTGATGCCAATGTCATACTGGAGCAGGTAGAGACAGGGGTGCTGGGCATGATGGACCTTTTTGCCGGAGGCGCTCTGGGAAACTTTGCTGTCTTCTCGCTGGGGATAATGCCCTATATTACCGCAACTATCATAATGCAGCTGCTGCAGGTGGTGATCCCGAAGCTGGAACAGCTCTCCAAACAGGGCGAAGTGGGAAGAAGGAAGATAAACCAGATATCAAGATACCTTACAGTAGTCCTGGCGATCATTCAGTCTGTGACCATGACTTTCTTTTTCAGGAATTTCGGTGCCATACCCCAGTTTGATATTCCACACGTCGTGCTTATAGTGGTCACTCTTACCGCAGGCACAACGCTGATAATGTGGCTGGGTGAACTGATCAACATCCACGGTATAGGAAATGGTATCTCACTGATAATATTTGCCAATATAGTCTCCAGGATGCCGGGACAGTTTATAGGCCTGTTCAGGCTCCAGGGTATCAATTATTTCTTCCTGGCATTATTCGCCGTACTTTCCATAGGCATAATAATGGCCATAATAATGATACAGCAGGGAGAGAGGAAGATCCCGGTACAGTATGCCAAGAGGGTAGTGGGAAGGAAAGTTTTCGGGGGACAAAGCACCTATCTGCCGCTGAAGGTAAACCAGTCAGGAGTCATGCCTATAATCCTGGCCATCGCACTGCTTCTGTTTCCGGCTACCGTAGCCCAGTTCATACCGGTTCCCTGGATACAGTCATTTGCGGATGTACTGAGTCCCTCGGCCCAGGGCAATATCAATCCCATATATGCCATAACCTACACCATACTTATAATAATATTTGCATATTTCTACACTGCCATAACCTTTAATCCCATAGATACGGCTGACAACCTGAGAAGATACGGCGGTTTCATACCGGGCATAAGGCCGGGAAAGAATACTGCCGATTACCTGACCAATGTACTGAACCGCATAACTCTTCCGGGTGCCGTTTTCCTGGCAATAGTGGCCCTGCTTCCGGAGGTGCTTATAAATTACCTGAATATTCCCTTCAGGTTCGGAGGTACTTCCATACTTATTACAGTAGGTGTCGCCCTGGATACCATGAGGCAGCTTGAGTCGCAATTGACAATGAGAGACTATGAAGGATTCCTGAAATGAGGATGGTAATGCTGGGCGCCCCCGGAGCCGGAAAAGGCACGCAGGCAGAAATGATATCTAAAGAACTGGGCATACCCCATGTGTCTACCGGAGATATATTGCGGGCCCAGATAAAGAATGGCACAGAACACGGGAAAAAGGCAAAGGAATATGTGGAGAGCGGGGAGCTGGTCCCCGATGAGCTCGTATTTGACATAATCGAGGATTTTATAAACAGTGACAGGGCCCAAAAAGGATTTCTCCTTGACGGCTTCCCCCGCAATATTGCCCAGGCCGAAAAGCTTGACAGGATGCTGGAGAAGGCGGGAGCGGAACTGGATAAAGTCATTAATATAATGGTAGACAGTGAAGAAATAATCCAGAGGCTGGGACTGAGGAGGATATGCAGGGATTGCCGGCAGGTTTCAATATTCGGCCAGTCCGGAGATGAAGAATGCGGCAGGTGCGGCGGGACCCTTATAAAGAGGAAAGACGACAGGGAAGATGTGGTTAGGCAGCGGCTGGAAGTTTATGACAGACAGACGCATCCGCTGGTCGAGCACTACAGGAATAAAGGCATACTTGTAAACATAGCCGGCACCGGTACCCTGGAGGAAGTCACTGAAAGGATAATGGATAGTCTATGATAATCTGTAAATCAGCTTCCGAAATAGAGATAATGAAGGAAGCTGGCCAGATAGTTG
>CAZDXU010000230.1:0-3116 GCA_964509585.1 uncultured Actinomycetota bacterium
TCTTTTCCTTTATGTTTAAGCTATTCTCTCAAGCGTTTTTCCAGTTTCTCTTGACCTGATTATCTCATTCCTTAATTCATCCAGCTGTTCGGCCAGGAATCTTATGCATTCACGCTGTTTCCTTATCTGCTCATTCAGCCTGAACTCCCTGCTGAACCCTATGTCCTTCATGACTCTTAGATACTCATCCGAAAACAATATTGAATTTACTTCATCCCCTGCCAGACCATATTCTTCATTCATCGAGACTCCTTATAACCCGGTTATTAAAGTCCTGCTAGTCTGGTATGATTTTGCCATGAATAGACTCCCGATATTGCTATATAGAATTCTACCAATAGTATCATGCTGGATTATATCACTCCTTATGGCTGCAGTGTTTAAAATATATTAAATAATTATTAAATTTAGGTTAAATACATGAAAGCACATAAACCGATTATTTATTGACTATCCTGATGAATTCCCGGACCAGTGCCGGATCGAATTGCCGTCCAGAAAATTATTAAAAGTTTTTGCTATTTAATAATAACATTAATAATTTTATTAATATAAGTCGTTTAACTAATATTTAATGATATTTTAATAAAATTTAAACATGTTATAAAAAATTTTAAGATATATTTTTATCATCTCAGGTAATTGAACTGGGAAATTTTCTTAGTATCTATAAATTCTGGGGAATTGGGATAAATATCCGGTGGCTTCTATGAAAAAGAGTATAGGCATCATTGAAAACGAGATAAGGAAAAAATTACTTACTAATGAATATTTGATGTCTCTGGCAAAAAGGGGTTTTAGCAATGAGCTGATCCTGAAAGAGCAGCTGCTGAACCAGCGTGAATGCATAGAGCTTCTCGCGGAAAAAGTGGATGCCCTCTATAAGGCAGTTGCATGCGAGAGTGATGAGGAGCCCCTGGACAGGCTTGCATAAAGACCCATAAACCCCGCTTTTCATAATGTCCGGGGTGCCGGGGCCCTGGTCCCGGTTTAATATTACTTTAATATTCTACATATATTTTTAAACATTTTTTAAATAATCTTTAATATATTATCATGTTAAATAGTGTATAATCCTATCTTGGATGTATGATCAGAAAACAGACAAAGGCCTGGATGGGACAATTCTTATTTATATATAACTGTGTGATAGGCTCTGCGCTTATCTTTCTTCTTATCAATTATTTTGTTAATGATCTTCTGTTCAAAGATGTCCTGGGGTATTATAAGCCTGGCAGCATTGACGCAGGCTCTCCCCTCATATCTGTCCTGGTGCCAGCAAGGAATGAGGAAAGGGATATTGAAAGATGTATAAGGTCCCTTATGGCCCAGGATTATCCCAATCTGGAGATAATAGTCCTTGACGATAATTCTACTGACAATACCGCCGGGATATTAAAGGATATCAGCCGGGAATGTTCCAGGGTAAGGATGCTGGACGGAAAACCGCTGCCTCCGGGCTGGGTGGGTAAGAATTATGCCTGCTTCCAGCTGGAAAAGCAGGCAAGGGGCGAGTACCTGTTTTTTACAGATGCTGATACCATACATGAGACTTGCTCTGTAAGCTCAGCCTATCTTTGCCTTAAGGAAAACAGGCTGGATGCTTTATCGGTATTTCCCTTCCAGGTGACCAGATCTTTTATGGAAAAGATGATAATCAGGTATATGACCCTGGGAATACTCCTGCTTATACCGCTCAGGCTGCTTCGGAAGACCAGGCTGAGGCTTTTCAGCTCGGCTCTGGGGTCGCTGATGCTCTATAAGAGAGAAGTATACAGGGCTGTAGGGGGACATACCTCCATAAGCGGTCTCTGTCTTGAAGACATAAATATGTCTATCCTGCTTAAGAAGATGGGGTATGATTTTATGATATTTGACGGCACACGCACCTACAGGACGCGGATGTATGAGGATCTTGCTTCTATTATTAGAGGAGTGAAAAGATTTGTACTCACCAGCTTTAACTTTAACGCCTTCCTGGGTTCCCTGAGCATGCTTTTTTTGTCCATGCTGCTGCTTTTCCCCTTCCTTCTTCTGCCGGTAAGCGCCGCAGCAGACACGGCTCAGATATATTACTGGCCAAACCTGGCCCTGAATATATCGCAGGTCCTGATCATTATCATCATCAGGACAGCATACTGCCTGAGGTTTAATGGGACTCTTTCGGAAATACTTCTCCATCCGTTATCAATAGGGGTCCTGCTGTATCTATCTATATATATAAATATATATCCGGGGAAAGGCCAGAGCTTTGATTGGAAAGGAAGAAAATATACATTGCAGCAGCAAATATAGACCTGCCAGGATATTATCATATCTTCTGGATGGTTCTGTCCTGGTATTGCCCATTTTTCTTACCGCCTGTTTTTACGGTCAGGGCAATATCTTTGCCGGGGCAATAAGCTTTGTTATCTCCATATTCTTTGCCAGCCTGCTTCCCTATTCATTTATAGTATTTCTATATAAAAAAGGGGTCATAGATGATCTCCACATGCCAAAAAGAAAAGACCGGATGCTGCCTATAATAGTTTCCCTCTCCTCCCTGATCGCGGGCTATGCCTGCCTGGAGCTGATGAGTTCGCCTGTTATGGTAAAAAACATTTTTATATTATATATATTCAATCTTACCGTGATGGGACTGGTTACCCTGTGGTGGAAGATAAGTTTTCATGCCAGCTATGCCACCCTTTTTTCGGTTATATTCATATACGTCTATGGTATTGCCGCTCTGCCTGTCCTTGTGCTGGTACCGGCAGTGGCATGGGCCCGGGTCGTCATGAACCGGCATACTATTGCCCAGGTGGCCGCCGGCACGCTTGTCACAGGCGCTCTTTCTGCCTTCTTATTATATTCCAATCTTTATTACACCAGCTATATAAGGCCTATGGTCATATTTGATATCCTGAAGCTAAGCATCACAGGCAATCTAGATATGGGCATGTTCCTTACAGTGATATTCTTTATGCTTGCCTGGCGTTTCAGGAAAACGGATATGGGCTGCCAGGCCTGAATGGGTCCCCTGACTTTTTGCCATATAAATAAATCCCTCTTTGATTTTCAAGGGATTTATTTGAAAGGAGGTCAAAATGAAAAAAACATTTTATGATAACATTATA
>CAZDXU010000231.1:0-1941 GCA_964509585.1 uncultured Actinomycetota bacterium
AACCATATAAGGTCAAGCCGGGGACTGCAGACCCTTTTGCCTAATGCTTTTCTAAACAATATTGCCAGGTCAAGAAGCCAGGATATGCTTAGCCGGGGCTACTTCTCCCACCACACTCCCGAGGGAAAAGGCATCAGCGCCATCCTCCAGGAAAACGGCATAATGTATGCCTGCTGTGCTGAGAACCTGGGACAGGCCAGCCCTCCCTCATGGGGCAGTCCGGAGACCATAATAAATATGTGGATGGGAAGCGGCATCCACCGGGCAAACCTGCTTAATCCCCACTTCGGCCAGCTGGGGATCGGTGTTGTGGATGCAGGCGGAAGAAGAGTGGTTACCCTGGTCCTTATTAACAGGTAATATATATTTTACCCATCACTTCTATAAGGATCAAGTGATGCTGTAAGCAGATATTTATACAGCCTACAGGAAATGATCTATATCCTTCTATAATAAGTTTTTATTAAATTATTTGCGGATTACCTGTTATCTAATTAGTATATACCTGTCAATAAAAATAATTGAAAGGCTTTTTATGCATAATATCTGCGTACTGGGCGCCGGCTATATGGGGAGCGCCATGACTTTTCCCCTGGCACAGAACGGCCATGATGTAAATCTATGGGGAACATGGCTGGATGATGAAATAATCGATACCTGCAAAAAAGATCTTCCCCATCCAAAACTAAATACCAGGCTTCCAGCTTCGGTCAGGTTATTTTCTTCCGGCGAGTTGGAAGAAGCAGTCCGGGACTGCGATATAGTTTTTATGGGAATATCAAGCGAGGGATTTCTTCCTGTATTCAAAAAGCTTCTTGCTCTGACCGATAAGAATAAATATATATTTGCCCTGACCAAGGGTTTTGTGGATGATGGAGGGAAAATAAGGAGGACCACGGCTGCGGCCAGGCAGCTGATAAAGGCGAGGTTCAAAGGGGGAGATTTCTGGTGGACCTCCATCGGGGGACCGGTAAAGGCTCTTGAGCTTTGCCGGGATATCCCCACATTAAGCGTCTATGGGTCCAGGACGGATAAGATGATAACTGCATCAAAGACTTTTATGACCAAAAACTACAGGATAACTAATACCAGGGATATAACCGGAGTTGAGCTTTCTGCAGATTTTAAGAATGTATATGCAACCGGGATGGGCGTAGTAGACGGTCTTTATGGACCCGGGATGGCAGGAAATTACCACAATCTCAGCTCCTTTATCTTCAACCAGAGCGTACTTGAGATGTCAGCCATAGTAGAGGGGGCAGGCGGCAATAAGAAGACAGTATTTGACAATGCCGGAATAGGCGACTTGTATGTCACTTCCCAGTCAGGCAGGAACAGGAAGTTCGGTTATCTTATCGGAGGAGGGAGCCCTCCCCATGAAGTCTACCGCACCATGCTGGACAGCGGAGAACTGGCAGAGGGATACCATACCCTTAAACTGGGCAGGATATGGCTGGAAGAAAACCACCCCCATATTCTGGAAGACCTTCCATTATTTTCGGCTCTTTACCAGATCATATTCGGGGATATGGACCCCATGGAAGGGATAGCAGGGGTACTGGATAGATTATAATACCGCCTTTTTTTTATATAACCAGGAATCCTGAGAATACTGATGTCAAAAACTGCAGGAATGGCGAGATCATGATTATAAGCATCAGATAACTCATGGAACCCGAACGAGATTATCCAACAGGACATTTCTTTTTCTAATAACTGTTGTTTAGTGTTTATAATTTTTTTCTATTCCATTATAATCATCACAGGTTATTAAATTTCATTTTCTTTCAACAGATTTATATGTATTATACGTTAGTCTTAGAAGTTCTGGGCGGGCTTGCGCTTTTTATATTCGGGATCAATAGATTGAGCAGCAGCCTCCAGAAGGTCACCTCCAATAAGCTAAAGTCTGTTATAAATATCGTAGCAAAAAAATCCTGG
>CAZDXU010000232.1:0-3471 GCA_964509585.1 uncultured Actinomycetota bacterium
TATGATAACCAGGCCGGACCGGCTTCTGGACAGCTTCATAGAAAGCGGGGCTGATTCCATAAATGTGCATGTGGAAGAATGCCCCCACCTGGACAGGACTCTTAACTATATAAAGGAAGCTGGAAAAAAGACTGCCGTTGCCCTTAACCCCTCGACTCCCGTAAGAAGCCTGGAAAATGTCCTGGGTATCACTGACATGATACTAATAATGACCGTGAACCCCGGTTTCGGGGGACAGGGGTTCATATTTGATATGGTGCACAAGATAGCCCAGCTGCAGCAGATGATCGATGATTATAAAAGAAGGACCAGTCAGCCGGGAAAAGTGATAGAGATCCAGGTAGACGGAGGGATAGACTTAAAGACAGCTCCCCTGGTGGTGGAAGCGGGAGCCACAGTCCTCTCAGTGGGAACAGCCATCTTCAGGTCAGAAGACCCGGCAGGGTTTATAAAAGACTTAAGGAAAAGCGTCATACCCACGATCTGAGTTTTCAAAAGGGTGATAACGGAAGCAGGCCAGACATCCTATTGATCAATTATCAAGAAGCCATTTCCATATAGGTATCAGGCTTATTTTTTTTCCTCTTATTTTTAATTCTTCTTCTGAGTCATATGTTATTATTTTCAAATCGCTGCAGTTCAGGTCAGAGCTAGCCTTTAAAAGTGATCCCAGCTCTCTATCCCTGGTCTCGATATTTTCCAGATCTACACAAACCTGGATAAGTTCTTTTATATTAAGGCCCTCCCTGGTGACAAAGTCAACCTCTCCAGAATAATAGTCATAAAAATATATTTCAGAGCCTTTTCTCTTTAAATGAGTAAAAACCATGTTTTCTAAAATTTTCCCGGAATTTTTGGAGAACTGAAAAGAAAGCGAACCTATGATCCCTGTATCTACTACATATATTTTTTTTCTTGCTTTCACCTGCTGCTTCAGCTTATAAGAAAAAGGGTATAGCTGAAAGACCAGATAAGCCTCTTCCAGATAGCTGATATAATTTTTAATTGTGTGCACGCTGTTTACATCGAAGATATTTTTTAACTTCTGGTATGTTATATTTGTCCCGAAGTTGGAGATAAGATAAAGAGCTAATTCCTTCAAAGTCCTTACATATCTTACATTATATCTTTGAGTAATATCTTTAGAGATTATCTTATCATACAGGTCCCTCAAATACTGTTCTTTGAAAGTAATGCTAGATATCTCCGGAAAACCTCCGGATCTTATATAATCATCCAGGGCTCTCTTGATAGTTGATTCTTCTTTTGTTGAATATAAACCTTGATCAGGTATGTCAATTTTTTTAAAACTTAAAAATTCTTTGAATGAGAAAGGATAAAGTTCCGCTAAAAAATGCCTTCCAGTCAGAGAAGAAGCCAGCTCCCTGCTCAAAAGGTTGGAATTGCTGCCGGTGATTATAAGGTTATAACCGGACCGCTGCAGACGGTTTACAAATAATTCCCAGCCATCTATGTTTTGTATCTCATCAAGAAGTATATGGTGTAATCCGGGATTTATTTCATTTAATAGTTCCAGTAGATCATTCAGGTCTTCCGGTTTTACCCCATAAAGCCTTTCATCATCAAAGTTTATATAGCCATATGTATTTTCCTGCAGTATCTTGTGGGCTAAAAATGATTTTCCGCATCTTCTTACTCCAGCTATCACCTTTATCAGTTTATCATCCAGTGCTGCTTTTATTTCTGGTTCTATCTCACGAGTGACTATATGGGTATTAAAAATACTTTCAATCTCCTGTTTTTGATCCAGGACAACTTGCTTCAATCTATTTTTATTCATATGTTAAATATATTGCTCAATAATAATTAATAATGTGCAGTATACTGCACAAATAATATCATATTATTTACGAAAGTCAATAGTTTGAGATTTCATATGTTTGAGATTTCAAAACCCGGGCTAGTATAGTAATCAGGGTCTTTCAAGCTCAAATCCCAGAATTTCCCTGCATTCCCTGTTTTTCTCCTCAAGGTCCTCCCGGGAATCTCCCCCCAGGTTGATGATGCCGCAGCGGTAGCTCTGCATGTCCTGGAGCTCACTGGAAAGCAGGGCGCCCTTCTTCCCATAGACCTCTATCCGGGTGTCAGGGAACATTTCCAGGACCTTTTGCACCTCTTTACTGCCTGGAAGTCTCTTGATCCTTTTATCCTCAAAGTAACGGAGGACAAAGCTGGAAGCATATCTGTGGATCCCCCTGCCTTTCTCAAAACGTGGCTTTCTGCCCAGGGCCAGGTCAACCTGTATCTTATAGCTGTTGGTGCCGTCTACCTTTTCCGCCAGGTCGGCAAACTGGCTGGCCATGCGGGGATTTATCTCTATTATCTTTATATCGCCGGTTTCCAGGTCATAAAAAAACTCTATATTGAACATCCCGTTATTAATGCCGATGGCGGAGATGACCTCTACCGTGACCTTTTTCATCCTCTGCTCGATTTCAGGGGGGATCCGTGATGGATAATCAAACCTCATAAAACTTATGGTCCCCGGATACATAACAGAGTCAGTTATAC
The DNA here is from genome assembly GCA_964509585.1 of uncultured Actinomycetota bacterium. Taxonomy (GTDB): domain Bacteria; phylum Actinomycetota; class Humimicrobiia; order Humimicrobiales; family Humimicrobiaceae; genus M55B120. The sequence continues at coordinate 2,533 of CAZDXU010000232.1, forward strand.
CCAGAAAATATACCTTATTATTATATGCATAACCCTCCAGGGTTACCTGTTTTCCTTCTATTAGTTCCTCTGCCAGAAGATGGTTCCTGTAAGGTTCAAGGTCTGAGTATTTTTCCATAAGGCAGCTGAGGGGGCGGGAAAAACCGGTCCCTGATCTCCTGAAACGGGAAAGATATTCCTCATACTGCTCCTGGTTATCTATCCTGCCGGCAAATATGGAAAAAAAGGACTTGACCGGCTTGATAAAGAAAGGAAAACCAGGCGGCCCTGAGTGTCCCGGATCATGGGGGTCGATAAGGGTAAAGCCGGGTACGGCCCCGGGAACAGTCTTTTTCTGGATCATCCTGCTGTAATATTTATGCTGGCATAGAAGATTGGGGAGAACTCCAATAGAATCCAACCCGTATTTCTCACACAATATGCTGGCCAGAAGTGATCCTGGATAATCATGAGTGCCTATTATTCCTTCCAGGGGCATTTTCTCAAAATCCTTCTCAAATCCTTCCATAAACCGGAAAGGGTCAAAATCCGCCAGATGCTCGCGGGGGTTTTCGCCATAAAAGATATAATCATGCCGGAAGCTGTCATCCCTGCTTATTACTTCTATTTCCCGCCGGTCCCTCTGTGTGGGACATATTATTACTATGTTTTTCATATATTAATACTATCATGACTGGCTGTATAAAGGGAAAATATGATTATGGGGTTTTACCGATTATCTATCCTTGAAACAGTGTTTTCTGTGTTTTGGATCTGATGATCCCTGTTTATGTCGACTATTTTAAAGATATAGGATTGGGATTCAGAAGTAAATTCTTATCTTATTTATACAGGCCTGCCATAATATATGGTCTGATATAAGATTTTATGTGTCTTTTCTTCTATTCTGTGTCTTTTTTTTCCTGGGTGTTGTGACCAGTAGCTGTTTCCAAATCCGAT
>CAZDXU010000233.1:0-2434 GCA_964509585.1 uncultured Actinomycetota bacterium
TGACTTTCCTGGAATCCATGTCCAGCAGATCATCATTTATCTGGAAGGAGATCCCCAGGTATTCGCCGAATTTCCTCATCTTCTCTATCTCGGCATCCGGTGACCTGGAGAGTATGCCTCCAAGGGCGCAGCTTACCTTGAAAAGGGATGAGGTCTTTTCGTTTATCTTTTTAAAATAGATCCTTTCTCCCTGCCGGAGCTCTTTTCTGGTCTTTATCTGGTCAAACTCGCCCCTTACCAGGTTCTGGGAGGCAGCAGACATCTCCTCCAGTATTTTGGCATTATTATATTCATTAAGAAGCGAGAATGTCTGGGTAAAAAGGAAATTGCCCACAAATTTGGCCGTGTCCCGGTCATAGGTAATATGTATGGTCTCCCTTCCCCTCCTGAGAAGCGACTTATCTATTATATCATCGTGTATAAGGGATGCGGTGTGTATTATCTCTATAGCCGCGGCAGCCGGAAGCAGGTATGGTGTATCCCAGTCCCCGCCCCGGGCGCATATAAAGAAAAGTCCCGGACGTATCCTTTTGCCCCCGGCAAGAAGAGTGCTCTTAACCGTTTTTTTAAGCACGCCTTCCAGGCCTCCGGCAAAATCCTTAAGGTATTTTTCCAGGGATTTAAGGTCATCCTCAAGAAATGAGAATATTTTTTTCTTCTCCAGTATCATTATCTGTCTATGCTGACCCGTTCACTTTTTCTAAGCGTGGTCTTTATTATCTGTTTCCAGTTAAAGCTCCTGCTGAACAGGGGAAACTCCAGTTCCTTCTTTTCACATACAGTGGAAAGGCTGTACTTATATGTCTTTTCCTTCAGAGCTTTTAGCTTATCCTGCCTTATGGATGCATCTTTTTCTTTCATTATGGCATCTATTTCCCTCATTACCCTCTGCGCTATCAGTATACGTTCCTCATTTGCCTCCATCAGCTCCTTGCTGATGCCGCCCGACTTGCCTTTTAGCCGGTTTAGTCCCAGGGCTGCCTCATAGGTGGCATCCACCAGGTCATCTGTGGTTATGGCATCACTTTCATAGTTAAGTATATATTTCCAGGAAGGCATGGTGATAGCTTCAATATGGTCCCTGAGAGTCTTCCGGGTCAGCCGGTAGCCGAATCTTTCCGGCTGCTCAAAGGCCCTGCTCCCGGGATCCAGGAAAGGCGCCATGGGTGATATAAAGGGCATGAACCTCCGGTCCCATCCTGTCTCTTCAAAGACCTGTCTGCAGAATTCTACTGTACCGCCTATGGACTTTTTGGTCTGGCCCGGCAGGCCTGTCATAAAGTACAGGTCAAACCTTAATGCCCCTTTATCCAGGGCATATCTTATAGAAGCAGTAAGGTCCTTATTGCTAAAGGACTTTCCCATCTTCTTCCGGACATCCTCATCATGGGAATCTGGAGATATCTCATAGCATACATTGTCAAATGTACCGGCTGCCATATCAAAGAACCCTCTGTCAGGAGGTTCAAAGAACTCAAAAAATATCTGTATGTCCCTATCCAGTCTCTTTGCCTGGCTGAAAAATTCCCTGACATATCCGGCACCATTATTATTTAGGTCGCCCAAAAGGAATACAGGCGCCCTGATATGCTTCTGGATAATGTTTATCTCATCTACCAGCTTCCCGGGATCCCTGAATGCAGGTTTTTGTCTTTGCCCAAACCTCCTGAATGCTGACCTTGAGCCGCCGCATCCCGAGCACTCATTATTGCATCCCCTTACCACGGGAATAGTGGTTATGGGATACCGGAACCAGTCAATAAAGGGTACTATGCTTTTTATATCCCTGTGTCTTAATACCTCCTTGAACATGAAGCGGTAATCAAAATCTATTTCTGAAAGGTCGGCAGATATGCATTCTATGGGATTGTCGCGTATGATGCCGTTTTCCTTCCAGACCAGATTGGGTATGTCTTCAAGACCTTTTTTTTGGCCCCTTCTTATGGCAGCTGCCAGCCGGTACAGCGGTTCTTCCGCGGAATCGCCTTTGATTATATAATCAACCTGGTCAAAACCAATAAGTTCCCGGTAAAAATATGATGCGGAAAACCCCCCAAAGATGACCGGGGTATCCGGATGGTATTTCTTTATGATCTTTGCTGCCTCAGTGGAGCCCTGGCAATGGGCCAGCCAGTGCAGGTCTATCCCGAATGCCCGGGGCCTGAGCGATCTTATAAACTTTTCTGCGTCAAAGTCCTTATCCGCCAGCATCCTGTAGGCAAGGTTTACTATCCTTACACTGAGCCCTCTTTGGGAAAGGTAGTTGGCCATGGTGAGAAATCCAATGGGGTACATCTCGAATATAGGCGTGGAAGGCACCAGGTCGCTCATGGGCCCGAACATTATGCTCTTTTTCCTGAAGTCATAAACGCTGGGGGCATGCAGGAGAACCAGGTCAGTTTTCATATTTTTCAGCTCATTCCTTGATATTTAT
>CAZDXU010000234.1:0-2148 GCA_964509585.1 uncultured Actinomycetota bacterium
GTTGGTGCATGTCTGCTGGATTCGAAAGGACGGACCGAAGGGAGTCCGCGTCTCTGCAGCGAGGGGAAGCGAGACGAAAGAACGAATCCCTCCCTCTCCACCAGATTAAGGCTCCCTGCCAAACACGGGGGGGGCTCTCTGGCCGTTACCTAACAGCATAGTGCGAGATAATATGGTTTAAACTTAATATCCCCTCTCTTAAGAAAGTGGGATATTTTTTTGGAGAATAAGACTGTTATGTGGCTACTATAGTAATGCCACCAGGGGAAGGTTAAAAAAGTAAGATGGCCAGCCGGAGTATCATATTATAGAAGATAATTCTTGTGGAGGACTTAACAGGTCCTGGGTTAGGCTGATACAGAAAAAGTTTATTTAAGGAAAAATTTATATTGACATTATTTGTAAAGATACTAATAATATATATCAATAATTGGAATAAATACAAATTATTGACATTTATATAAATAATACAGCTCATGAAAAGGCTATTAACAGACAAAATATTAAATTGGAAGAGTTCGGCAAATAGAAAGCCTTTACTGCTCAGGGGGATAAGGCAATCCGGAAAAACATGGCTATTGACAGAATTCGGCCGTTTAAACTATGAAGATACAGCATATTTTAATTTTGAGAAAAATGATTCAATATCAAAAATATTTGATAAGGATCTTGAGCCGAAAAGGATACTTACAGAACTGGGTGTCTTATATGGTAAGGCCATAAGACCTGGAAAGACACTGATCATCTTTGACGAGATCCAGTTATGCGGCAGGGCAATAACATCATTAAAATACTTTTATGAATCTGCCCCTGAGTATCATATAGCCAGTGCGGGATCACTTCTTGGGATAGCACTGGCCAGCCCGACCTCGTACCCCGTAGGGAAAGTAGATATGATGACGCTGCGGCCCATAAATTTTTATGAATATCTCTTATCAAATAGGGAAGATATGCTGCTTGAATATCTATCTGAAAAAAAGGATCAGTCAGAACCTATACCGGATGCATTTGCAGAAAAACTGCTTGATCATTTAAAGCAATACTATATTGTAGGCGGGATGCCTGAAGCTGTTTCAGTCTGGCTTTCCACTAATAGCATATCCGAAACAGAAGATACCCAGCAGGATATCCTCAATTTATTTGAACTTGATTTTGCAAAATATGCACCGGCCCACCAGATCCCAAAGCTGAGCATGATATGGAATTCTATTCCGGCTCAGCTGGCAAAGGAAAACGGGAAGTTTGTATATGGCTTGCTGCGTAAAGGAGCTGGTGCACGTGAATTTGAAGATGCTATGGCCTGGCTGCAGAATGCAGGAATGGCATATAAAGTATTTAAGGTCAATAAACCATCTATACCTCTTAAGGCTTATGAGGATAAATCCTATTTTAAATTGTACTTTCCGGATGTCGGCCTTCTTCGGAAAATGGCAAACCTTAGTGCTAAGTCTATACTGCAAGAGGATCGCCTTTACCAGGAGTTTAAAGGAGTTATGGCTGAAAATTATTGTCTTCAGGAATTAGTGTCGGCATCGGATGTCATTCCGCACTACTGGTCCAGCGGAAATCTTGCAGAAATTGATTTTATTATGGAATTTACCGATAAGATAATCCCAATTGAGGTAAAATCAGCTGAGAATGTAAGATCAAAGAGTCTTTCTGTCTACAGGAAGAAGTACAATCCCCTTATAGCAGTAAAAGCTTCCAGGCAAAATATAAAATATAGGAATGGATTGCTTCACTGGCCCCTGTATCTTTTATGGAAACTTCAGGAGATTATAGAGACCTTATAAGCGTGCGGATGGAGTATTATCTGCAATAGTCACTGGTAAAATATAGATCCAAATAGATTAACTGACTTTAGGATCCCTCCTTCAAACATACTGGAAAAAATGAAGGTTGAAAGAATGGGACAATATAGTATAAATAAAATCAAAAGTTTCAGACAGCCTGAGAATTAAGGAGGTCAAAGTGAAAATAGTATTTTTAGATTCACATACCATGAGCCTGGATCAGGATATGGATTTTACCCCTCTGGAAGACCTGGGAGAATACCTGCCGCTGGAAAAGTCGGATGATGATGATATTTCAGCGGGAGCCCGGGATGCAGACATAATAATAACCAATAAGATAATAGTGGATAAGAGC
>CAZDXU010000235.1:0-2521 GCA_964509585.1 uncultured Actinomycetota bacterium
GGAACTGGCCCTCAGGCTGCGCAAATTAGTCCCCAGGCAGAATTTTGAAGTGCCCATACAGGCGGCCATAGGAAAGAGGATAATCGCCAAGGAAAGGCTTGCCCCCTACCGCAAGGATGTCACCGCCAAGCTTTACGGGGGGGATATCACCAGGAAAAGGAAACTTCTGGAGAAGCAGAAGGCGGGAAAGAAAAGGATGAAAAAGATAGGCAGGGTGGACATTCCCGATGATGCATTCATGAGCTTCTACCAGATAGACAGGGCAGAATAAAACAGGTTTTAGCATAGTCCCGGTATTCTAAATTAACTATTAATCTAGTAAAATGAATCATCAGACCCTGCAGTGGGATGCGAGAATAATAAAATATGGAAAAGGAGCAGAAATGAAAAGGGCGATGACAGCAGCAGCAATAATAGCCTGCATCATGTTAACTATGATGTTTGCAGGAGGCTGCCTGGGCCAGAGGATAGCAGAGAAAGTTACAGAAGAGGTTATAGAGAAAGCTATTGAAGGCGGAAGCGGAGGAGATGTCGAAATAGACTCAGATAAGGGAGAAGTGACCATCAGGGACGATGAAGGCGAGACTACCATCAGCGGCGATGATGAAACGGTCGAGATAAAATCCGGTGATGACGAAGCTGTCTTCGGCGCAGACACAGAGCTGCCTGAAGATTTTCCAGACAGTGTACCCCTTTATGATGGTATCAGCCTGACCAGTTACTGGAAGACTTCCGAAGACGACAGCACCTCTTTTTCCATAACAGCTGTCTCGGAGGACAGTGTAGACGATATTTTCGGCTGGTATAAGGATCAGCTCGGAGGCTGGGAAATAAGCAGCGAGTTTACTGTGGAATCGGATGAAGGCAAGAACTCGTCATTTACTGCAAACAACGGGGAAATCGAGCTTACCATCATGGTCATGGAGACGGATGAGGGCACCACAATGGTCCTTACAGTTACAGAGTGATGGATCGGGCAACCGGCCTTTATAATAATACTGGGGGGAATCAGGCATTCCCCCCCAATTTTGATTTTTAATATTCTATATAATATAATCTCTTAGATCGATGGCAGGCTGTTTTTCAGGAATATCAGTTCCGGCACAGCAGTAAAAAAGTAAAAAGGATGACGAAAAATAAAAAATACCAGGTAAGGTTCCTTCCCTCCGGTAAATCCATAAAAGTACCCCCCGGCTATAATCTCAGGCAGGCCATACTTGACAGCGGGCTTATCATCGATTCTTCCTGCGGGGGCGTGGGGACATGCGGAAGATGCCGGGTAAAGGTCCTTAAAGGCTCGGCAGACAGCAAGAAGACGAAGTTCATAAGCCCGGAAGAAGAGGCGGAAGGCCATGTGCTTTCCTGTCTGGCAGAGGTAAAGAGCGACCTGGAGGTGGAGGTCCCGGAGCAGAAAGAGTCCAGGGCAAAGATAGCTGAGGGGAAGTTCAGGCCCGAGGAATATGCAGGAGTCAGCAGCTCCGAGCTATCGGAGGTAGAGGTAGAACCCTGGATAATAAAGGAAAACCTTACCATAGAAAAACCATCGCTTTCTTATGGCACCAGCGACCTTTACCGGCTAAAGAAAAGCATAGCCGGTAAGACTGGCATAAAAGACCCGGAGATACCCATAAATATCCTCAGGAAGCTCCCGGGCGACCTCAGGGATAAAAACTGGGATATAACCATCATAATGGACAGGGAAAACGCGGTACTTATAGACCTTCACAGCGGACACCTGGACAGGAACATATATGGTATAGCGCTGGATATCGGGACTACCAGTCTGGTCATGTACCTGGTAGACCTTTTAACGGGAAAAGTGATGGGGATACAATCCGGATATAATCCCCAGATAAAATACGGAGAAGATATCATAAACCGCATAGTCTATTCCAATAAAAGGGGAGGACTTGCCAGGCTGAGGGGTGTCATGGTCGATACCCTTAACAAGATGATAGTCAAGATACTTAACGGCAGCAGTATCAATGCCCGTGATGTGGTATCGGTGATGATAGCAGGCAACCCCACCATGATGCATCTCTTCTACGGAGTGCCTCCAAGATATATAAGGGAGGAACCGTATGTAACGGTAGCCAACAGGTTTTCCGATTCTACCACCAGGGAAGTGGGGATAAAACATCTTTCCAATGCCCATGTATACTGCCTTCCCGGAATTGCCAGCTACCTGGGAGGGGATATAACCTCGGGAGTGCTTGCCAGCGGTATGTACCAGGAAAAGGAACTGGCACTGTTCATAGACCTGGGCACCAATGGGGAACTGGTGGTGGGAAACTCGGAATGGATGATGGGATGCTCCTGTTCGGCAGGTCCGGCTTTTGAAGGCGGAGGAGTAAAATGCGGCATAAGGGCTGCAGATGGAGCTATAGAAAAGATTTCCATAGACCAGGAGACTTATAAATGTAATATAGATGTGATCGGCGAAGACAGGCCCAGGGGTATATGCGGGTCCGGCCTTATAGATGTGATCGGCGAGATGTATCTCAAGGGTGTCATAGACAGG
>CAZDXU010000236.1:0-2590 GCA_964509585.1 uncultured Actinomycetota bacterium
CTGCACCATCCCCAGCGCATGCCGGCAGCACCAGTGATAGTGACGTTATTATTATGAAGAGGGCCGTTATGCATCTTTTCAGCATAATCATAAACTTCCTTTCCCTTTATCTGCCCTTACAAAAAGAAAAACCGGCAAGAAAACCTGCCGGCTAAATATAGATTTAAACCTTTGAGGTCTCCTTTCCAAATGGGAGGCTGGCCAGTTTCCCGGACAACCCTGCCGCTCAAGGTCCGTGACCCCTGGAGGTTTTAGGACGTTTGAGTCGGAGACAGATATTTAATTTTTACCGATTATACTACTATAATAATGAATTTCAAATAATATTAAGCTTAAAAACATCCGATCTTGTACACTTCCATGATGCTTCCCTTCCTTACATCACCCATATCGGGAGGGAAACAGGCTATTGCATTGGCCCTGACCATGGAAGTAAGCATTCCCGCACCCTTGATCCCGGTAGAGCTGAAAAAGTACCTGCCGTCTTTGTTTTTCAGTATTGTCCTGGCAAAGACTGTCGCTCCTTTTTTGTTCCGGAACTCATGCAGGGCTTCGGCTCTTACCAGTGGCCGGAAAAGCTGCTTAAACCCCATCATCTTCCTTATAAGGGGCCTGACATACATCTCGAAACATATCATGACTGAGACCGGGTTCCCCGGAAGGCCGAATATGGGTTTGCCTTCAAGCCTGTATAATGTCAGGGGTCTTCCCGGTTTCTGGTTTACCCTCCAGAAGAAAAGCTCGGCTCCCATATCCTCCAGCGTATCCCTTACCAGGTCATATTCCCCCATGGATGTACCGCCGCTTATAAGGATCACATCATTTTCCCTGAGCGCTTTTTCTATATTCTTGCTTATCAGCTTTTCATCATCTGCCACGATCCCGTACCGGTTATAACCTGCACCGGCATCTATTATCTGGGCGGAAAGGGTATAGCTGTTACTGTCCCTGACCCTGGCCTTTTCCAGTTTTTTATCTATTTCTATCAGTTCGTCTCCGGTGACTATTACCCCTATTACAGGGGGTTTAAAAGTCGCTAATTTGTTTATACCCAGTGATGCCAGCACGCCGATTGATGCCGGACAGATACTATTATGACTCCTTAATACCGTATCGCCCTTCTTTATATCTTCACCCCGGTATCTTACATTCTCCCCCTGCATCACCTCCCTGAAGACCAGCATGCTTTTACCGTCCCTCTGCACGTCTTCCTTGATAACTACCGCATCTGCTCCGTCCGGCATGGCGGCTCCGGTCATCACGGGAACACAGAAGCCGGGGTCTACCTTTTTTGCGGGCAGTTTTCCCGCGGGGATGCTGCTGCCGGCAATTACCAGCCTTACCGGATAGCTTTCGTCAGCACCTTTTACGTCATCGGCAATAACGGCATAACCGTCCATGGCTGAATTATCATAGATCGGTATGTCATCTGCTGCAGATATATCCTGTGCCAGCACCCTCCCCAGGCTTTCCAAAAGGGGCGTGGCCTCAATAACTGGTTCCGGCGCCGGATCAAGCACCAGTCTCCTGGCTTCATCTACTGAGATCATCAGGAAAAAGTCCTTGTCTTAATAATACTAATACAGCGATTTCAAAGTTTTTTCGGCAGCCTGTTGTGACTGGAAGCATGCCCACTCTCATAGCTCTTATTCTTCAGGCTTCCCCCTGCGGCACCGATATCAGCTTCTGCCTGCCTTAACCATCCTAATCTTGGGATCCATCTATTCATTATCCTTCCAGGAAATACTATACCAATACGTGATGATTTAATAAAGAAAAAGACTTTCACCGCGTTTATCCGGTCAGCCGCTTTAGAATCCTGTCGCGTTCTTCTTTCTTGAAATCATCCCTGTAGAATCTTAAGAATAGTTCCTTTCTCTGTTCCTTTGGAGAAGCATCTTTACTAATAGAGCTCAGCACTATGCTGCGGGCAAAATCCAACATAGAAAAACTCATCAGCATTCTTTCTTCACCGGTCTTTTTTCCCATCATCTTTCTATAGATAAGATCAGTCTCTTTTTTATTCACCACCGGATATCTCCCTGTAAAAACCTGTAATGCCTAACCTGTCAACCCATTTATCTAGATAATATACATCTATTTTTTCTTTTAACAAATTTTTTATATCATTTATCTGAAAATCAGACCGGCTGTCCCTTGACCATAATAACTTGGAAATGATCAGGTCTTCTATTGTTACAATAAATACTTTAGATCCATCTATTTCAACCTGTTTTCTTCTCTCAAATTCTATTTTCCTATACTCGGTGTCTTTCCTTATAATAAAATCTATCTTCATTGCTTCTTTTAAATGGATTATATTGAACATGGATCTATTTTTTACTGCATCCTGGATAGTCCTTATATCTATATAATATTCATCTTTAAAAGTATTATAAAAACCCTCAATATCTTCAATTTTAATGACAATATCAATATCCCTGGTCATCCTTGGGATAGAATAATACATCATAGCAACCGATCCGCTGATCATATATGAAATATTATTGCTATTTAACTTCTTTACAACATCCCTGAATATTTCTAGTTCCAGCATAACCTGATTTCATACTGACATACTTTTTTATAT
>CAZDXU010000237.1:0-7638 GCA_964509585.1 uncultured Actinomycetota bacterium
AGCATATATGATTATGGTCACATAGGTCCCCATCATCTCCCTGGTCTCTTCAAACCTTTCCAGGGTCCTGAACCCGCATGAGGATATGACCGGAAGAAAGGAGATGATAAGAAAGATGGTTAAAAGTATTTTAAAAAGGCCTATTCTTTTAATATTTACAGAACTCAATTTATTACTTTCCGGCTAGAAGCCCGGAAGCCTGTCCGGGGACTGCCCCCTAAGACCTTTCCTTCCTTTTCCATGCTGTCCTGGAGTTTCCTTATCCTTAGGATCAGTGAATCCCGGGACAAGTCCACATCATTATATGTTATAGGACGATCTTTTTCCATTGCATTTTTGATCACTGCCCCCTCGCACAGGCCTATGGGCAGGAGGCTTTCTTTCCTGGCTTTTTCTACGGTATCTATGAGCCCGTATACGGTATACCCGCCTATCCTGTCTATCCTTTCTCCGGCCTTAAGGTCTTTTTTGGCCACGGTTATGACCTCGGAGACCAGGTTTCCGGCTGCTGTCATGGTAGGCTCCCCATCCAGGCAGGCCCTGGCAACAGATATGGGTGTCTCCAGGCTGGTAAGATGATAGGGCCGGTACAAAAGATAATTGGGTCCGTCACCCATAAGCAGGTATTTTAATTCTTCCCTTATTATGGGGTTTTTAGTAGTATATACAAGGAATACGCCCGGAGCCAGATCTCCTATAACAAACTCCACCACACCGCTTTTTTCCAGTATGCCTCCCTGGCTTTTAAGCCTGACAACATCCAGTAGCCGGCCCCTGTCTACCCTTGCTGCATGCATACCTCTGCAGTCAGGCACAAGACCGGTAGCATTGGAAAGACATGCCATCTCCACCATTGATTTGGTGCCGTCTACAAAGCTGGTCATCATATAGGGATTGGAACCTTTTTCGCGCGCATATCCGGCAAGACTGCCGGGATCAGCATACCTGTCCAGGGGATTGTTCTTTCCCTTTCCTGCAGCTACGACCTCCATGCCGATGTTTTGGGCAAAATCAAAGAGCTCCTTGGCCGCAGGAGGTTCATCTCCTGCTGACAGGGAATATATAACGCCATATTTCCGGGAAAGATCCCTTAAAAAGGGGCCGATGGTCACATCCATCTCCACATTCAGGGTTATAAGATGTTTTCCTGAAGAAAGGGCATTTATGGCTATATAAGCCCCGGCTTCAGGGTTGCCTGTCGCATCTACGATGACATCTATGCCCTCGGATTCAAAAAGAAGCCGGAGATCTTCACTGTATACCAGGATATTATTTTCAGAAGCGGCAGCGATCTTCTTTTTTTCATCATCAGAAATATAATATTCCGGCATGCTTATGCCTTCTACTGTTTTTTTTCTTTTTTCAGGACAGCCTCCAGGATCAGCAACATAATATTGCCGGGGCGGAATGCCAAGTTTTTTGAAAGTATTTAAAGCGGCTTTCACATCTCTATCAGCAGCGGCTGCCACTTCCATGCCTTTAAGGCCCCTTATCTGGGAAAGCAGGCCTCTTCCCATCTGGCCCAGTCCCGCCAGTCCAATTTTTATTGGCCTTTTAGCTTCTGAAAGTCCTTCCAGTTTGTTATCCATAATGCAAACTCTATTCTTCAAAACTAATAGTTCTTATCATGTAGTCTACTACTTTTTCACCATAATCAATATATGCAGGGTCAGTTAACCTCATAAAAAGAAAAAGCAGGCCGCTTTTTTCCATAAAACTGAAAGTCATGGACCAGCCCCCGCCCGCCTCATCTATATTATCATACCTTACCTCAAACAGTTTCATATCTCCTGCATCGGTGACTGATTCTGTCTTTTTGATATCATCTTCCAGGCCCTGTTCTTTCAGCTCTTCCACCCTCTGGTCTGCAAAACTGGAGTATTCATCAGGTGAAGGCGAGAAGTCTTCCTTGAGTACCCACATATCTATGATGATCTGCCTTATGCCGTCATCAGGAGTAAAACCTGCCTTAAGACCTGCCTCAATATCTTCCTTTTCCAGGGACCAGCCGTCAGGATAGGATACCCGGAAACCAAAATCCTGGTCTGCATATACCTGGTTTCCGGCAAATATGCCATCATCATATTCCAGCGGCACCACTTCGAAAACATACTCCTGCCAGGCTTCATCCCGGCTTATTATTTCCAGCCTATAGCTTCCTGCAGGGAAAGCCGGCTGTTCCTCATTTAAAAGCTGGAATATTATATAACCGGGCATATATGAGTTTTGCCTTATAGTGTATTCTTCATCCCCCGGAAATATATCATCCCTGTACCACTTTATACCGAATCTGTCCCCCGAGATCTTGTGATCCAGCCTGATGAAAGCATATATTTCATCGTCCTGGTAGAATTCACGGGAATTGCCGGCGGGTTTTCCATCCTGGTCCAGGCCTTTAGACATGCCGGCTTCCATTATTTCTGCTGAAGGCTTCTGAATGGTAAACCCTGCCTCGGCTTTCAGCTCTGAATTATGATAATAGCTTACCGTATACTCTCCGGGTTCTGCTATTATCCCTGATCCTTCTGCGGGAAGGAGCCTGTTGGAGATATACCCTTCTACGAAGGCTGAATTATCCATGGAATAGGTACCGGTAGAATCTGCTATCACTTCTCCGGTCCCGGAATTCCTCCAGGTAAACCTCCACCTGTCATCACCCCTCACGCCTGAGACTTTGACGGCTGCCGCGATCTGGGGAGAATCTATACTGTATTGGCCCCCTATGTCTATCGGTTCCAATGTCCGGAGATCAATATCTCCGCCTATGATAAGCTCGCCGAACATCCCTCCGGCCGAACAGGATGCAAGGGGGATAAAGATGGAAGACAGGAATAATGCAGCAGCAAGTACCCTTATTCCTGACAGTCCTTTAAGCCTTAAGTCCAGGGACTGCATTATGCCGGCTGACCCTCATTGGGCACCACGCATACCATGCTCATACCCTCTTTCCCGGCTATGAACTGGTGCAAAAGACCCGGAGGGACCAGTACGAAATCGTCTTTTTCTATGGTTATTCTCTCATCATGTTTAAGCACATAGCCGCTCCCGGAAATAATTATTACTTCATGCTCCCAGGCATGGGAATGCCTGGGGGTATGCCCTGAAGGCTTTATCTCAAAAAGCCTCATGGCAAAATTGGGGGCACCGTCTTTAACGGTAAGCATAGGATAAAACCTGATTCCCGAAGCTTCCCCGTCATCCATTATTATGGGCTTAGTTTTTTTGAGTTTCTTTATTATCATGCTTCCTGCCTCTATGATAGATCAAAAATATAAAAGTATATATTTAAATAGAGCCCCCTTATCCTGTATGGCCAGGAGGCTCTCTGCAAATTTGCCTCTACTGGTTCAGGATGTTCTGGAAGAACTGGTTTTTTTCAGCTTCATTATACCCTACCGCACTGGCATTGCCGAACCACTGGGGCCATGAGTTAAATGTAGTGATCACTATATCTTCCCTGTTAAGTGACAAAAGGACCGGCAGTATCTCCTGGGCCTGGGCCAGCGATATATTGGTATATATGAAATTGCCCAGGGTAGCCATAAACCCTGCCAGATTGCCCGAATTTACCATCCCCTTCTTCTGCAGAAGAAGTTCTGCCAGCATCATGGCTGCCTGCTTCTCCCTGGCATAAGCGCCTCCCCCGTAAAGGGTCCTGCCCTTCCGGGCTCTTGACAGGGCCAGCGCCTGGGCGCCGTTTATATGATGGACTCCCGGACCCAGATAGCATCCGGAAAAGCCGTCAGCAATATTTTCCTCTACGGTCACGGTGACTCCTCCCATCCAGTCGATAAGCGGCGGGAATCCGTCAAAATCGGTTATGGCATAAAAATCTATTTTTCCCCCCACAAACTGCTCAAACTTGGATACTGCATAGTCATGACCGCCTGAGGCATGGTATCCGTTTATCTTTCTGCCGCCAAACCAGGTATCCCTGGGAATAGTGACCAGGTATGCTTTCCTGGTATCAAGGTTGAGGTGTACAAATATATTTGTATCTGTCCTTCCGCTTACCCTTCCGCCAGCCCTGTCGGCTGCACTGTCATCGCCCCATATTATGAAGTTTACCTTTCGTCCTGCATGAAAGCCTGCAGATCCGCCTGTAGAAAAACCGCTGCCCGAAGCATAGGATGCGGCTGCAGGCGCGCCTGCATAGGGTGTTATCCCATATGCAGCGCAGAGCTGGGCAAATTCCTGGGACTTCAGGAAACCGTCCAGGACTTTTTCCCTGCTCATACCGCCAGTCATCCGGCCAAGCCAGGTATTATATCCTTCGGCATCAGGTTCCCTGTTAAAAAAAGACCTGTATAATATAGTAAGAAATGCTTCATTTCCGTGATTGCTGCTGGTAAACTCCTCACTGAACACAAAACCATGGGCTACATCAGCACCGGTCTTGGAACCATTAAGCAGTCTTCCCACCCACTCTTCCAGTCCTGCCTGGTCAGGCTGCCTGTTAAGGCACTGTACATAAAACCTGGTAACGAATGCCTGTACCTGTTCCGAATTGCCTCCAGTAAGAACTGCCGGCATTATGGTGACCAGCAGTGCCGCTATAACCGTAAAAACCGCTATAAACTTCCATTTCGCTAAAATCCTTTTTCTCATCACCAGCCCCTTATCTTTTATATATTATTTAATACATCTATTTAATTTTTTTATAATCCGGGCCTGAAATCCTCTTCCATTCTATTTATCCCTATCCTGGTCAATGCAAAATCATATCTTATAGGGTCATTTTTATCAATTTTTTTTAAGTGTTCAGTTACTTCAAGCACGGTTTTAATGTCTGACTGCTTCCTTGAAGTCAGTCCCAGCATGGCTGACATGCGCGACATATGTATATCCAGGGGCACCAGCAGCCTGGAAGCAGGTATACCCTCCCAGCCTCCGGGATCCACATCATCGCTTCTTACCATCCAGCGCAAATAAAGGTTTAGCCTTTTAAAGGCGCTTTTCCCCTCATGCGAAGGCATCAGGCTGCAGCACGAATTAGAGGACAGCCTGTTGATCTTTTCACTGAAAGCAAGCATGGCATACAGTACGCTGGGATGATCGTCATCATAGCCTTCAAGAAATGCAGCATTAAGCGAACCCCGGCTTGCGATCATTTCCCTAGCTGCAGACAGGAGACAGACGATCTCTTCTCCCGGCGTGAACCTGTGTTTAAAAAAAGAAAACCTCTCCCTAAGGCGCATGGTATCTGTATTCATTATATAATCATAAGGCGACGGCCCCATAAGAGAAAGGATGCTGTCAACGCTTTTAAGTATCTGGGCCACCCTGCCGTATGCCAGGGAGGAAGCGATAAGGCCAGCTATCTCCCTGTCCCTTATATCCTCATATGAATACAAAAATTCCAGCGGGTCCGGGTGCACGAACCTGCGATGGTGATATTTCCTGTATATGTCATCCAGCAGCTGCCTTAATCCTTCTTCCGTATATTGGATTTTTTCAGGTTTGTTTAAGCCCATCACCCAGTCCCTTATGAGCCCTGTCGATCTTTTCCGCCAGTTCATCAAGAACTTTAAAATCCTTTTCAGTTGGATATCCCCTGATGATCACCGGTTCTATTATCTCTGCCTTCATGGGTGCAGCCAGATCTCCCAGTATTTCTACAGTCTTTCCTCCCCACCCATATGATCCGACAATGGAAAGGAACTTCACCGGAGGCCTTAAAGCCCTGGCCAGATAAGCAGCATAGACTGCCAGCGGATGCGGTCCTGCCAGTACGGTAGGTGTGCCTATCACCACAGTTGCCGCATCTATCAGGGCTGATGCAAGATCACCCAGGTCATCCTCTGACAGGTGAAAATCAATTACACTTATGCCTTTCTTTTCCAGGGCACCTTTAAGGTGCATAACCATCTTCCAGGTGCTGCCATGCATGGATACATATGGTATTGCCACCGTATTTGCCAGCTTTCCTGATGACCACTCCCTGTAGGCATCCATTATATAGCCCGTGTCATCATGGACCGGTCCGTGGCTGGGTGCTATCATATCTATTTCATAGCTTTCAAGTTTTTCCAGGTTTTTCCTTATGATACTGCCGAAGGGGAGCATTATCTCACCATAATACCTTTTTGCTGCCGGCATTACCCTTTCCAGGTCATTATCAGATATCATCAGCTTTGAAAAGGCATAATGCGAACCAAAGAAATCACAGGAAAAGAGTATCTTATCTTCTTTTAAATAGGTGGACATAGTCTCGGGCCAGTGCACCCAGGGAGTAAAAACAAATTCCAGGGTCTTATCTCCAAGTGACAGGGTCTCCCCGTCTTTTATAGTCATGAACCTGCCTTCAGGTATGTGGAGAAGGTCAATAAGCATTCCCCTGCATTTTTCATTGGTGACGATAACTGCATCGGGGTATCTGCCGGCAAGCTTGCCGATGGAACCGGAATGGTCCTGTTCGCCATGCTGAGAGATTATATAATCGATATTCCCCATGCCTGCATCCTCTATATTCTTTAGAAGACCTTCCGTCATGGGAGGATCTGCAGTGTCGATCAGGGCTGTCGCATCACTGCCCTTTATCAGGTATGCATTATATGTGGTGCCGTCCGGAAGCGGAATAAGTTCATCAAAAAGCCTTCTTTCCGGGTCGGCCACGCCAACATAATATATATTTTTCTTCAATTCTTTATTATTCATCTATAAAACTCCATTCCCGTTAAACTTCTGACAGGGCAGTTCCGCAGTCCTCAAGGCTGGAGTGCGGAACCGTCAATCATTTTTCTTATTTGCTCTGCGATATCCAGAGTCCGTGGACATTACAGTATGCCCGTGCGGTAACATCATCAATACCGGTACAGAATAATGCTTCCGGGGCATCTCCCGGTTTGAGGAACTGCCGGGAAGAAAATTCCCCTGATATGAGCTCTATCCATTCTATATAATGTTCTTCTTCCATGGGATGCGCCGTACTTCCTACGGTTACCTTATAGCCGTCATCTGTCTTCTCTACTACAGGCACATGCTTTTCCCTGGCTGCATCAGTTGAGTTTTCCTCATATAATCCCATGGGCTGCCCGCAGCATACCAGTTCTCCTTTCCCTCCATGCACCATCTCTACGATATTTCCGCATATCTCGCATTTGTAGATCTGCATCTTTTCAGTCATGATCACTCCTTTTCCTGTTTTACAAAACCATAATACTGATAATATCCCATTCCCTGCGTCAGACAGCAGGTATTTAGATAAATCAGGTCCTTTATAATATAATATTACATAAACGGTAATAAATCATAATATTTGAAGGGATAATGATGGTTTTTTCAAAAAGAAATATTTTACCATTTGCAATGCTTATAGTGCTGCCTGTGCTGCTTTTTAGCTGCGCTCAGGGTACGGAGAGTCAGGAACAGGAGTCTGCAGCCGCTGCCGCACAAGACCGGGAACCGGTTGAAGAAAGCGCCGAGGACGGGACCGGGACCATGGAAACAGAGACAGAAACCGAAAGTGCTGATACAGATATGTCCCCGGCTGTAGACGGCAGCATAAATGAGGGAGAGTATGCATACTCGCTGGCAGACAATGCCACAGGGATAGAGTTTTTCTGGAGCCATGACGGCCAGGAGCTTTTTGCCGGAATAAAAACCGGTTCTTCCGGCTGGGTATCAGCAGGCTTTGAT
>CAZDXU010000238.1:0-3533 GCA_964509585.1 uncultured Actinomycetota bacterium
AAGGCCCAGGTCTATCCAGCTTTTGGAGCCATGGACTTCATATCCGAATAAAAGGACTGCAATAAGCGATAATATGCCCAGGCCGGCAGCAATCCACCACAGGTCCCTTATTTTCCTGTAGTTGACAAACTGGAAGCCGGCAAAAAGCACCATTCCCACACCTAAAAATATTGACTGCCTCTTAAGGTAATATGCAGGATCCACCACTCCGCCGGGCATTGAGTTTCTGGTGGCGCTGTATACTATAAGCACACCGAAACATGATATAAAAAGCACCGCCAAAAAGAAAAGGATGTCAAACCTTAACGCTCTTATGCCCGGCTTTCTGGAGTTTATCCCTTGTGCCAGCCCGTCATATCTTTTTTTCTTATTTCCGTATGTCATCATATTGTCTTCATCCATCAGCCATCCAGGCCGAAAAGATATTTGTATATTTTCTCGGCAATAGGCGCGGCATTGCTCCCTCCGCCCCCTGCTTCCTCAAGCATGACCACTATTGCATATTCCGGGTTGCCTATGGGCGCATAGCTGGCAAACCAGGCAAAATCCTGCTTGCCGAATACCTCGGATGTACCCGTCTTTCCGGCTATGGGGATCTCCTTTGTGGGGAAATCCCTGAAAGTATAGGCTGCCGTGCCTCCGGGTTTTGTGACCAGGTCAAGCCCATCTTCTATAAGCTCCAGGTGATACTCATTAAGCTCAAGGTCCTTCCAGTTTTCCATGACGCTTTCCGCGCCTGGACTTCCGTACTGGTCCCTGGTCTCCATCACCAGATGGGGCTCATATTGGATGCCCCTGTTTGCCACCGTTGAATATACCATTGCCGTCTGCAGAGGTGTCGCCAGCAGGTCCCCCTGCCCTATAGACATATTGACTGTATCCCCGGGGAACCATACTGTATACTCCACCGAATCTTTAAAAAATTCTTTTTTCCACTGCCTGTCTGGCACCCTGCCTGCATCCTCAAAAGGAAGGTCTATGCCCGTCTCGGCGCCGAACCCCATGTCCCTGGAATATTTCTGCAGGAGCTCCTCGATATTGTCCAGCTTCACATACAGGCCGTATCCCACTTCATAGAAATATATATCGCAGGAGTCCCTGATGGCATGCCTTATGCTAAGGGCACCGTGTCCCGATTTATTCCAGCAGCTTTTGGGGAAATCACTTCCCAGTCCATACCAGGTGCCCCTGCAGGTAAAAGTCGAATGCTCGCTTATTATATTTTCCTGAAGGCCGGCATAAGCGGTCACTACCTTGAATGTGGAGCCTGCCGCATAGGACATAACCGCCCTGTTGTTAAGCGGGTACTGGTTATCAGGGTCATTAAGATAAGCCCAGTCCCCGGCAGATATGCCTCCGGAAAATATTTCCGGGTCATAGGTTGGAAATGATGCCATTGAAAGGACCCCACCGTCCTTTACATCCAGGACTACCACTGCCCCTCCCGTTACCCTGTAATTTTCCTCCGTATCCCTGATGGTCTTCTGCCTCACCTCCATTATGCCACTGGAGAGTGCTTCCTCTACCACTTTCTGGAGCTCTATATCTATGGTCAGGTAAAGGTCTTCGCCGCTTGCGGGATCCCTTTCATCGATAATCCTTACCGGTCTTCCCAGGGGGTCCACTTCATATATCCGCTCCCCCTTCTCGCCTCTAAGCACATTCTCATACTGCTGTTCCAGCCCGGTAAGGCCTATCTGGTCGCCGCCCTCGTATTCCTGCCCGTACCTGCCGGACGACAGCTGCTCCTGGCTTATCTCTCCCGTATATCCCAGGATATGTGAAGCCAGCACTCCATACTGGTACTGCCTTAAATAAATATCCACCACTTCCACGCCGGGAAGCAGAGCGCTGTTTTCCCTGATCTTTATTATGGTGGGCCTGTCTATGCCTGTCTTCAAAAATACCCTTTCCAGGTAGGAGACCCTGGCATCCTCCAGCTCTTTTTTGACCGAATACGGGCTCATATCCAGGTAGCCGGCCAGAAGCTTAAGGGCCTCTTCGTCCTGGAGCAGCAGTTGGGGCTGGACTGCCGCCGCCGCCACCGGTATGCTTTTTACCAGCAGTTTGCCATTCCTGTCATATATATTTCCCCGGGGCGCGGTTATACTGGTCTTCCTGGAAATATTCTCTGCTGCCATCTCAGCAAATATCTCACCGCTTATGACCTGCAGGAAATAAAGCCGCAGCAGCAGGGCTGCCAGGACTGCTGCTGCAATATATATTGTTATTTTAAGCCTGATCCTAATATTTGGATTCAAGACTTTCCGTCCTTTGTCTCAAGCTTATGCTTACTGCAGGATATATGGCAAGCATAAGCAGTATATTGAATGCCGGCTTTAGCAGAAGTTCCAGGCCCAGCAGGCGAAGCTCCATATCATAATTGAACAAAAACCTTATCAGGCTGATAATCAAAATATTGGCCTCGGTCACGGCAAATATCAAAAACAGCTGCGATAAAAGCCTGTATTTAAGCCCGGACTGCACCAGCCTCCATACTATAAATGCATCCAGGGCATAGATAAGGGCCGATATCCCTGCCAGGTCTCCCGCGATAAGGTCCAGCAGTATACCGGCGATGAAACCGGAGATTATCCCGTAAAAAGCCCCTCCGGTAAGTGTAAGCACCACCACTATAATGAGTACCAGGTCAAAATATATATTGAACATCTTAAGGTGCTCGAAAAAAGTGATCTGGATTATGAGCGCGGCTATGAGTAAAAGAAAATGAAGTATTTTTCTTAATATTTTCATAGTCTATCCATTGCCTGCTGACAGGCCTCTGTCAATTCCTTATGACTGCCAGGTATTCCAGCCGTTTCAGGTCCTCAAAGGGCTCTATCCTGATCTCCCGATAAGGATTCCCGGGCACGTCCTCTATGCTTTTCACCCTGCCCACCAGGATTTCTGCAGGAAGGTACTGGCCGAATTCCGAAGTAACTACAATATCACCCCTGTAAATACCCTCATCCCGGGTAATATACCTTAGATATATATCACCCTCCTGGCTTCCCTCGATAAGTCCCAGTTTTCTTGAAGAAAGTACCCTTACCCCCAGGGTGCTCTGCGGATCACTTATAAGCCGCACCCTGGCACTCCTGTTTCCCGCAGACACTACCAGGCCTGCCAGTCCGCTGCTGCCCACAACTCCCATGCCTTCCTGCACCCCGCCTGAGGTACCGGCATTTATTATGACCTCCGACTGCCAGTCATTGCTGTAATAACCGATTACCTTGACCACCAATACATCATGATCCTGGCGGAGCTCCAGCCCCAGCAGCTTTCTTAATGAATCATTTTCCACCCTGATGCTGGTATCCTCTACATATTTCTGCCTCAGTACCGCATTTTCCTTTTCCATCTCCAGGTATTTCTGCCTTAGACCGATATAGTCGCCGATGGAAGAAAAAAACAGCGTTACCGGATTAAAAAACGAAAACATCTTTTCCTGGACCGGCTGGAAGATATCCATTGTCTTTGCCTTTATGCTTTCGGTGATGCCGCTGCCCCTGAAGCTGATAGTGATGACAGCC
>CAZDXU010000239.1:0-13033 GCA_964509585.1 uncultured Actinomycetota bacterium
CTTGCCGCTTCCGGTGACCCCGCGGATAAGGAATTTATGGGAAGAAAAAAGTTTTTCCCCTATACTTTTGATGCATTCCTCCTGGTATCTGTTGAGCACAATGTTACGGCCGGGACTGGCTTTCTCATAACGGAAGTCCCTCATCACCATTTTTTCCTCGAGTATTACCATATGTTTCTGGGCCAGGCTCTTCAAGGTCCGGCTTCCCGAACCAGAGGCCTCAAGCAGTGATTTTTTTTCCATCATGCCGCCGCTTTCCGCCAGGGCGTCCATGATCCTCTTTTGCGCCTTTTGTCTTTTCCATTCCGGGGCAGAGCTGTCATATGGGATTTTTCCGGTTCTCACCATAGTCTCGTACTTATGGGATGTACCTGGTCCCTCCAGGCTTTTTTTGTTCTTTCTGCCCGGCGGCAGGAAAAGGCTCATAACAGTTGTAAGGGGCTGTACATAATAGGAGCTTATCCATGCGGCAAGCTCCATCCTGTCTGCATCGAATACCGGCGGTATGTCCACCAGTCCTTTTATCGTTTTCAGGGGACCTTCCACACTGGTCCTGTCCTTTACGGCCGCCACATAACCTGCCTGTATGCGGTTTTGTACCGGCACCATCACCACGCTGCCCGTATTTATGCGGGAAGCCATGGTTTCAGGTATGATATAGTCAAATGGATGGTCGACACTCATTGACCTTATATCCAAAAAGACTTCCGCATATTTTTGTCCACGATCCATGAGCAGCTATTCCGTCAATATGACCGGGCTTATGTGCTTAAGGCATCTTCCATGATAAATGTCCTGCCCGGTTTTATGTTATATGGATAAAAAGGTTATTTCAGTCCCAGGAAACTTTTGATCGAATCCACCTTGTCCAGCTTCTCCCAGGTAAAATCCCGGTCATGCCTGCCGAAATGTCCATATGCGGCCGTTTTTTTATATATAGGCCTGAGAAGGTCAAGGTCTTTTATGATAGCTCCGGGACGGAGGTCGAATATCTCAGTCACTGCTTTTTCTATCTTTGCCGGGTCTACTTTCTCGGTACCGAATGTCTCCACCATTATGGACACCGGATGGGAAACGCCTATGGCATATGCCACCTCCAGCTCCAGCCTGTCGGCAGCCCCTGCAGCCACCAGGTTCTTGGCTGCATGCCTGGCTGCATAGGCAGCTGAACGGTCCACCTTTGAGGGGTCTTTTCCGGAAAAGGCACCGCCTCCATGCCTGGCTGCGCCTCCATATGTATCTACTATTATCTTCCTTCCCGTAAGACCGGCATCCCCCATGGGCCCGCCAATGGTGAACTCGCCGGTAGGGTTTACATACAGCTTAAGGTCTTTAGAGAGTAATTCTTCCGGTATTATGGGCTTTAATACAAATTCCCTGATATCCGGCATTATCTGGGTCTCGATATCGATATTGGGGGCATGCTGTGATGCGATCACAATAGTCTCTATCACAGTCGGCCGGTCATTTTCGTATCTAACTGTTACCTGTGACTTGCCGTCTGGCCGGAGATAAGACAGTATTCCCGCTTTCCTTACTTCTGAAAGCCTGTGGGCCAGCTTGTGCGCCATCATTATGGGAAGCGGCATATATTCCTCGGTCTCATTGCAGGCATAACCGAACATCATCCCCTGGTCTCCGGCGCCCTGGAGGTCTATCTCATCTTCATAGCCATTTCCAACCCTTGACTCATATGCCTTGCTCACACCCTGTGAGATATTAGCCGACTGGCTTCCCAGGGAGACCATCACGCCGCATGTCTCATAATCAAATCCATACTTGGCCCTGGTATAGCCTATATCCTTTATCACATCCCTGACAATACTTGGTATTTCTATATAGGTGCAGGTAGTGACTTCCCCGGCTACAATCACGATCCCGGTCTTTACCAGCGTCTCTATGGCTACCCTGGCTGTGGGGTCATCAGCTATTATGGCGTCCAGCAGCGCGTCTGATATCTGGTCTGCCATCTTGTCCGGATGTCCTTCTGTAACTGATTCCGATGTGAACATATAATCTCTTTTTTTTGACATTTTTTATACCGTTGTTCCTTTCGCTGTCTATGAATTAATCTCTTTTTATCTTTCCTATTACCTCATCCCAGATACCCCTGGCCACCATCCGCTTGGTATTCAAGGGTATTTTCACCGGGCTGCTGTACCTGGATAGTATCTCAACCTCATTGAAATCGCTGCCTATTCCCCTGTCCTTTCCGGCTATGTCGTTTACCGCTATCATATCCACGTCTATTCCGGAAAACTTTTCCAGCACGCTATCTGCATCATATCCGCTTTCGGCAGCAAAACCCATAAGCAATTGCTTCCCTGTCTTATTTGTCGAAAGAACATGTAAAATGTTTTCATTTAATTTAAACCTGAGCCTCCCAGGCAGTCCGTCTTTCTTGGAGATCTTGCCGGCCGCCCGGGATTCGGGGACCACATCGCTTACGGCAGCCGCCATTATTATCACATGTGAACCGGGCAGTTCCCGGAGCATGGCTTCCTTCATCTGGCTGGTATTATCGACATAGATGATCCTTACCCCGTATGGTACCGGCCTTTCCGGGACTGTGCTTACCAGGACCACATCTTCAGCTCCCCTGAAGACTGCCTCTTCCGCCAGGCTGTAGCCCATCTTGCCGCTGGAAGCATTGGATATGAACCTTACAATATCCAGGTATTCCCTGGTTCCCCCGGCTGATATTAGGACTTTTTTCCCTTTCAATTCTTCCGATATCATAAGCAATTGGGAAAGCCTGCCTATAATAACATCCTCATCTTCCATCCTTCCCAGACCAGTATCCCCGCAGGCAAGGCTACCCTCTGCCGGTCCCGCCAGCTGGTATTTTCCCATGACCTTTAACTTTTCTATGCTGGCGGTTACGGCCGGATCCCTGTACATGGCCTCATTCATGGCCGGCGCCAGCAGCACCGGGCATACGGCAGCCATGGTAGAAGTAGTAAGAAAGTCATCACATATGCCGTTTGCCAGTTTGCAGATAACATCGGCGCTGGCCGGGGCTATGCAGTAGGCGCTGGCGCTCTGCGATAATGATACATGGTATATCCGGCCCTGGTTTACGAACTGGCCGGTGACGGTTTCATTTCCGGATATGGAACTGAAAGTTATGGGATTTATGAAGTTTTGGGCACGGAGCGTCATAACTGGAATGACCTCAGCACCCCTGGCGGTCAGTCTGCTGCAGATATATGCCGCCTTATAGGCAGCTATGGAAGCTGTTATCCCCAGTACAATCTTTTTACCTGAAAAAACTGGACCGTTATCTTCCAAGATTATTTTTCTTCTTCCTCTTTGGGAATATCGAATCCTATCTTATTTTCCTTGATCTCGCTGAAAGCTATCTCCAGGGGATCATATGAATCTATATCAACCAGCGGCCTTATGATATTAACCCTCTCCATATTCCTGGCGGCCACCAGATAGTCTCCAAGCTCTCTTGCCCTCCTGGATACAGCCATACAGAGTTTATACTTGCTTTTTACATTTTTCTCATATTCATCAAAGAACTGGATCTTCACTGTTTTCTTTCCTTCCCGATTCTCTTTCGAGAACTTCTATTAGATTTCGCAAAGCTTCATTATAATTATTATTGACGATTATGCAATCATAATATTTTTTTTGCTCCAGCTCCTTCCCTGCTATCCTTAGCCTTTTCTCTATATCTTCCCGGCTGTCGGTGCCCCTGTTTTCAAGCCTTTGCCTGAGTTCGTCCATGCTGGTAGTAAGTATAAATATAAAAAATGCACCATCTGTCTTTTCCATAACCTGCATAGCGCCCCTGATCTCTATTTCCAGGATGACATTTATGCCTTTTTCCAGCCTATCCCTCACAAATCCTTCCGGCGTTCCGTAGAGATCCCCGGCATACTCAGCCCATTCCAAAAAAAGGCCCTCCCCTACCATCTGCCGGAATTTCTCTTCGGTGGTAAAGAAATACTGTTTTCCCTCCCTTTCACCTTTTCTCATTTTCCTGGTGGTTGCCGATACTGACTTCTCGAAGCCGGCCAGGCCAGTGAGCGCATCTCTTATAAGGCTGGTTTTGCCTGAACCGGAGGGACCCGATATAACGAATAACCTTGCTTTAGTGGACATTTATTATGATTTTTAAGGGACTATGATATATTGAAATATTTGAAAAAACTGGCTTTCTGGTTTTTGCCCATTCCGCCCATTTTCTTGCTGGGGCTGATCTTTAGCTCTTCCAATACCCTGACCGCATTGGTCCTGCCGTTGCCCGGAAGCGAGCTTATTATGGAAAACACTTTCATGCCTGAGATATATTCATTGAAAAGTTTCTCGTCTTCCAGCAGCTTTTTTATGGTAGTCTTTCCCTGCTTTAACTCTTCCTTTATCCGGCACCTTTTTTTGCGTACCGCTATTGCTTTTTCCAGACCCTTTTTCCTGGCTTCATCGGTCAATCTGGCCAAAGTCATCCAAGCTCCTTTGATATGACTGGATAAGATATTTTAGAGTATACAAATATATATGTTGCTTTGCAATAAGTTTTATATTTACCAGGCAATTATTATTTCCTGCTGCCCGGATATATTACGGGAATGCCATTTTTGCAGAGTCCGCAGTCATCAGGGCTGTATTTCTCTATATCAAGCTTTATCATATTTATATAAGGATATCCAAAATCAACCCCGGAATTCCTGTCCACGATACCGGCTACCGCCAGTATCCCGGCACCACTGTCCCGGCAGATGCTTATGACTTCCTTTACCGAGCCCCCGGTGGTTATGACATCTTCGGCAATGACCACTTTTTCATCTTTTTTAAGGTCAAATCCGCGGCGGAGTCCCATCTTTCCGTCCTTTCTTTCTGCAAATATCATGCGGCATCCCAGCTTCTCGGCCAAAAGATAACCCCACAGGATCCCTCCCACCGCCGGGGAGACCACGGTTTCTATATTATCCTTCCCTATCCTGTCATCCAGCATATCTGCTGCTGCCTGCGCCAGGACCCCTGCCCGGTCCGGATACTGTAGAAGGGCAGCGCACTGCATATAAATGCCGCTGTGATAGCCGGATGTAAGTTCGAAATGCCCTTCCAGTATGGCTCCGGATTCACGGAAAAGCCTGTATACATCCACCCCCATGGCCTGGCTTATTACCTTTATCATCTGCCGTCCTTCCTATAATGATCTTTCTATCTTTTCCAAAAACAGGTCTGCTGCCGCCCCCACATCTTCCTTCCCGGTAATAGATCTTCCCACTATCAGCATGTCAGCTCCATTTGAGATTGCTTCTTCAGGGGTATTTACCCTTTTCTGGTCTCCGGCTCTGTCACTGGCCAGCCTTATGCCCGGAGTGGCAATATAGAAGCTGTCCCCGAATTCCTTCCTTAAAAGTCCCGCTTCCCCGGGAGAGCATACAATCCCGTCCACCCCGGCCTCCAGGGCTGTACCGGCAAGCTTCTTTACCGTATCCATGTGATCGCCGGCAAATCCCATGTGCGAAAGATCGCTGTCATCCAGGCTGGTAAGTACCGTCACCGCCAAAACCAGGGGCCTGATCCTGGCTGCTGACACAGATTCCTGCCTTAAAGCCTCCAGGCAGGCTTCAAGCATCCTCTTTCCTCCCAGGGCATATACGGTTATCATGGAGGGCTCAAGCTTTGATATGGCGGCACAGGCTCCTTTTACGGTATTGGGTATGTCCATAAGCTTGGTATCCAGCATTACATTATAACCGGAGCGCCTGGCAATACCGGCTACACCGGTTCCCACGCTGTATATCATCTCCAGGCCCAGTTTTACAGTGGATACCCTGCCTCCCAGGGCAGAGAGCATCCGCATAAGCTCAGACTGCCTGCTTACATCTATAACGGCTATCAGCCGGTCCTTAAGTCTCAATCTTTTCTTCAATCTTTTATCCCCCCGATAAGGCTCTCTATATTGCTTATCTTTTTTTCGGCCAAATATTTTTTGAGGTCTTCTATTATCCTTTTCCCGGCATCATAATCTACCAGGTTTACCGTACCCAGGCTTACCGCAGATGCTCCAGCCAGCATAAACTCTATTACATCGCGGTAATCAAATACCCCTCCCATGCCGATTATGGGAAGTATATCCTGCCGGGCCAGGGAATATATGCGGGCCAGGGCTACCGGCTTTACCGCCGGCCCGGAAAGCCCCCCGGTCACATTTCCCAGCATGGGCCTGGCGGTCTCGATATCCACTGCCATGCCTATAAGGGTGTTGATAACGGAAAGTGCCTGGGCTCCGGACCTTTTGGCAGCCTGTGCCGCCTGGGAAATATTGTCATGATTGGGGGAAAGCTTGGCTATTACCGGTATATCCAGCATGGATACTACCGCATCCACCACTTTTTCTACTTCCCCGGGCATAGCACAGAAAGATGCTCCTCCTGCCTCCATATTGGGACAGGAAAGGTTCAGTTCCACTGCCAGTATCTCCGACTTTACATCCAGCACCTTCAGGGCTACTTTCTTGAATTCTTCTGAATCTTTGCCGAATATGGAAAGGATTATCTTGGCTCCGGCCTGTTTCATCTGCCCCAGGTGGGACCCCAGAAATGCATTAATACCATCATTCTGCAGCCCTATGGAGTTTAAAAGCCCTGCCGGGGTCTCGCATATCCTGGGAGGAGGATTCCCTTTTTTTGGAAGAAGGGAATAGCTCTTGGTGGTAACTGCTCCCAGAACCGAGATATCATAAAAACCCATATGGTCCTCTCCGTGGGAGAAAGTGCCCGAAGATGTTATTATGGGATTTTCCAGGCGTATGCCCCCCAGGGTCACCGAGAGGTCCGTTTCAAAACCGGAGGGTTTTTCTTCACTGTCTTCCCAGCCGAACAGTCCCTTAGTCAAATATTACCTCCGACAGACTGAATGCAGGTCCTTCCCTGCAGACTCTTACAAAATCTATTCCATCTTTTTTTTTGACCTTTATGACGCATCCGTTGCAGGCGCCTATGCCGCAGGCCATCTTCTCTTCCAAAAGAGCTGTGGCACTTATATTATCGCTGTCCAGCTGCTGCTTTAAGGCCTTAAGCATTGCTGCCGGCCCGCAGCAGAAAACATCATGGTCCCTGAATATTTTTGGCTCATCATATATATGGTCGCACACCAGTCCTGACTGTCCCCAGCTCCCGTCTTCGGAGAATATCCTGTATTTGAGGTTCATCCTTACCAGATCCCTTTCCCACCTGAGCAGGGCGCTGTCCCTGAATCCGGCCATCACCTGGACTGTCTTGGATGACTCCACGGCCAGCCTGGCAATAAGGTTAAGGGGCGCGATGCCCATGCCTCCCCCTATAAGAAGGATCCTGTCCGCCGATGCTGCCAGGGGGATCGGTTTCCCCAGGGGCCCGGCAAAATCTATGATATCGCCTTTGCCCAGCGATGCCATATAGGCGGTGCCCCTGCCCTTTACCAGGTACAGTATGGAAAACACATTAAATTTCTTTTCGATATCAAAAACGGAAAATGGCCGTCTTAGAAGCGGGTCTCTCATTCCTTCCGGGGAACACTTTATATTTATAAACTGTCCCGCTTTTACATTCTTTACTATATACGGGGAAAATATCTCCATCCTGTAAATGCCGGGACCGTATATGGTATTGGAAAGTATTTCACTCTTTAATATCTTCATCAATAATCCTGTATCGCTTTTACGCTGACTTCCCTGTTTCCCTGCATCTCCTCGATACCCTGCAGGAGCGCCGAAGCTGCGGATAATGTGGTTATGGAGGGCACATTATGCAGTACTGCCGCCGTCCTCATATAATACCCGTCGCTTCTGGCCCTGGAGCCTTCAGGCGTATTGATGATGAGGTCTATCTCGCCGTTCTTTATCATGTCTATGACATTGGGCCTTCCCTCCCTTATCTTTAACACCATATCGGTCTTGATGCCGTTCCGGGTAAGGATATCCCCCGTGCCCCTGGTGGATATGATGGAAAATCCCAGGGCTGAAAGCTTTTTTGCTATGCCTACTATAAGATCTTTATCCTTATCGCTTACTGATATGAACACTGAGCCTGATGTGGGGAATTTCTGGTTGGTCGATATCTGGGTCTTGGCAAAAGCTATGCCGAATTTGGGATCTATACCCATCACTTCTCCCGTGGATTTCATCTCCGGTCCCAGTATGGTGTCTGCTCCCGGGAACCGGTTAAAGGGCAGGACCGCTTCCTTTATGGAGAAATATCCCACCCTGGTAGGATCTACCCTCTCAAAATCCTGGTCCTTAAGCTTCATGCCCGCCAGGACCCGGGACGCTATCTTGGCCATGGGCACCCCTATGGACTTGGATACAAAGGGAACCGTCCTGGAAGCCCTGGGATTTGCTTCCAGCACATATACTATTCCTTCCTTTACCGCAAACTGTATATTAATAAGGCCCCTGACCTTCAGCTCATGGGCTATCCTGTAAGTATAGTCCCTGATTGTATCTATTATTTTCCTGTCCAGGGTATAGGGGGGTATGACACAGGCGCTGTCCCCGCTGTGTATTCCCGCTTCCTCGATATGCTCCATTATACCGCCAATATAGATCTCCTCCCCGTCATAAATGGCATCCACATCCATCTCTATGGCCCTCTCCAGAAACCTGTCTACCAGTATGGGCCGGTCATTGGAAACAATAGCCGCATTCTTCACATAGTCCTTAAGGCTTTCTTCGTCATATACTATGCTCATAGCTCTTCCCCCCAGCACATAGGAAGGCCTTACCAGCGCAGGATAGCCGATGGAGGCAGCTATGTCAATCGCCTCCTTTTCATTAAGGGCAGTGCCGTTTTCCGGCTGGGGAATAGATAGTCTTTGCAGCATAGCCCCGAACCTCTTCCTGTCCTCTGCCAGATCGATGGAATCTGGAGAGGTGCCCAGTATATTGACTCCGGCGCTCTGCAGGCCCAGGGCCAGCTTCAGCGGAGTCTGCCCCCCGAACTGTACGATGACTCCCTTGGGCTTTTCCGCCTCGACTATATTCATTACATCTTCATGGGTAAGCGGTTCGAAATAGAGCCTGTCGGAAGTATCGTAGTCGGTACTTACTGTTTCCGGATTGCAGTTTACCATTATGGTCTCATAGCCCATGTCATGCAGGGCATATGAAGCGTGTACGCAGCAGTAATCGAATTCTATTCCCTGGCCTATCCTGTTAGGGCCGCTGCCCAGTATTACTATCTTTTCCCGGTCAGTGGCAAGTATCTCGTCCTCGCTCTCATAAGTGGAATAATAATACGGGGTATATGCTTCGAATTCCGCGGCACAGGTATCCACTGTCTTGAAAGTGGCAGTTATGCCCATTTTTTTTCTGAGCTGCCTTATATCGGATTCCCTGCAGCGGCTGAGATGGGCCAGCTGCCTGTCGGAATAGCCGAACCTCTTGGCTTCCCTCAATTTCCGGGAGTCAAGCCCGCTTAACCCGCATCCCTCAAATAACTTCTCAAATTCCACCAGCTGCTTTATATTGTTTAGAAACCAGGGGTCTATTTTTGTAAAATTGTATATTTCCTCCACTGTCCTTCCCATCTGGAGTGCATATTTTATATAGAACACCCGGTCCTGGTTGGGTGTGGAAAGCCTGTCGTTTAACAGTTCTTCCCTTATATCTTCTACCCCGTCTGAACCCAGCCCGTACCTGTCTATCTCCAGGGACCTTATGGACTTCTGCAGGGCTTCCTTGAATGTCCTGCCTATGGCCATGGCTTCGCCCACTGATTTCATCCTGGTGGTAAGAGAGGTATCAGTGCCGGCAAATTTTTCGAATGCCCACCTGGGGAACTTTACCACAACATAGTCTATGGAAGGCTCAAAACATGCCGGAGTCTTCCTGGTGATGTCATTGGGTATCTCATCCAGGGTATATCCCACCGCCAGCTTGGTGGCTATCTTGGCAATGGGAAAGCCGGTAGCTTTGGAAGCCAGGGCACTGCTCCTTGATACCCTGGGATTCATCTCTATAACTGCCATATTGCCGTTATCCGGGTCAACTGCAAACTGTATATTGGAGCCTCCCGTTTCCACGCCTATCTCCCTTATGATATCCAGGGAGGCATTTCTCATCTTCTGGTATTGGCCATCCGTAAGGGTCTGGGCTGGAGCCACGGTTATGCTGTCACCGGTATGAACTCCCATGGGATCAAAGTTCTCTATAGAGCATACTATGACCACATTGTCCTTGACGTCTCTCATGACCTCCAGCTCGAATTCCTTCCAGCCGGCTACTGATTTCTCCACCAGTATCCGTGATGTGGGAGAAAGGTCCAGTCCCCTGGTGACTATCTCAATAAACTCTTCCCGGTTAAATGCCAGCCCCCCTCCCAGGCCTCCCAGGGTAAAGCTGGGCCTTACCACCAGGGGGTATTTCAACTTTTCGGCAAATCCCAGGGCTTCGTCCAGGTTGTGGGCATAACCGCTGGGAGGGACATAAAGCCCGATATTTTCCATGGCCTGCTTGACCTCTTCCCTGTCCTCGGCTTTGGTTATGACATCCACGTCCGCCCCCAGAAGCTCTACTCCGTACTTATCCAGTACTCCCTGCCTGGCCAGCATGACTGCGATATTTAATCCTGTCTGGCCTCCCAGGGTGGGAAGCAGGCCGTCCGGCCTTTCCTTTTTTATAATTTTGGCCACAAATTCCGGGGACAGGGGCTCGATATATGTCTTGTCGGCAAACTCCGGGTCTGTCATTATAGTAGCCGGATTTGAGTTTACCAGGACCACTTCATATCCCTCGTCCTTCAGGACCTTGCAGGCCTGGGTTCCTGAATAATCGAATTCGCAGGCCTGGCCGATTATAATGGGGCCCGAGCCTATAAGCATTATTTTCCTGAGATCTTCTCTTTTTGGCATTTATCCTTCCGTCTATTTCTTAAAATTATCAATAAGTTCGGCAAAACACTTGAATATATACCTGGAGTCATGGGGTCCCGGCCCTGCTTCCGGATGATGCTGAACCGTAAATGCCGATATCTCCGGATATTGGAGGCCCTCTATAGTGCCGTCATTAAGGTTTATATGGGTAACCCGGTATGACGGCGCACTGATGGTTTCAAGAGACTCCATGTCCACAGAGAAGCCGTGGTTCTGGGTGGTGACTTCGACTTCATGATTCTCCAGGTTCTTTACCGGATGATTGGCTCCGTGATGGCCGAATTTAAGCTTGTAAGTCTCTGCTCCCAGGGCAAGCGCCAGCAGCTGGTGTCCCAGGCATATTCCGAATACCGGTTTTTTCCCAACAATCTTTTTTATATTCTCTATGGCATAGCCTACCGCCGATGGGTCTCCCGGTCCATTGGAGAGAAGTATCCCGTCAAATTCATCCGAGAGAAGCTTTTCCGGACTGGTGTCTGCCGGCATTACCATTATATTGAAACCGGCACTGTCCAGGCATCTAAGTATATTGGTCTTGATCCCGAAGTCATAGGCAGCTATGGTATACTTATATTTCCCTGCGCCGGGATTAAAGATATATGGCCTGCTGCATGTGACCAGGTCCACCAGGTTCCTCCCGGACATGCCGGGAAATGATTCCAGCAGTTCCTTAAGCTTTACGGGATCATCTATGCCGGTGGAGATGACTCCCTTCATGGCGCCTTTCTCCCTGATATGCCGGGTAAGCTGTCTGGTATCTATATCGGAAATGCCTACTATGCCGTATTCCTCCAGGTACTGCTGCAGGCTCTTTGTGGCCTGCCAGTTGGAATAATGGTCCATATATTCACGGACTATAAATCCTTTTACCTGGACTTTTCCGGATTCCACATCTTCATCATTTATTCCATAATTCCCTATCTGGGGATAGGTCATGGTGACTATCTGGCCGCAGTAGGAAGGATCGGTAAGTATCTCCTGGTAGCCCATCATGGAAGTATTGAATACCACTTCCCCGGCTGATTCCCCTTTGCATCCAAAACTCTTTCCTTCAAATAACATGCCGTCTTCCAGCATCAGCACAGCTTTCAAATCTTACCCGCTTTCATACATGATTTTTCCATTGCTTATGGTGTATATTATCTTTCCATAAAGTTCTTGCCCTATAAAAGCGCTGTTTTTGCTCTTTGAGACAATATCCTCTTTCCTGACCGTATAACCCTCGCCGGTGTCGACCATGACTGCATCCGCCCTTTTGCCTTTTTCCAGGGTTCCGGCGTCAAAGCCCAAAAGCTTTGCCGGTCCAGAGGTTAAAAGATTTACCAGTTTTCCCGTCTGCAGCCCCTTTCCATGGCACAGACTGGTATATGAGGCGGCGAATAATGTCTCCAGGCCGATGGTGCCGAACTGTGCCAGGCTGAACGTAGTATTTTTCTCCGTATCCAGATGGGGGGCATGATCGGATATAACCGCATCTATGGTGCCGTCGCTTACTCCTTCTATCAGGGCCTGCCTGTCTTCAGCGCTCCTTATAGGAGGCTTTACCTTGAAGCTGGTATTAAAGCTTTCCAGGCAGCTGTCATCAAAGAAAAGGTGATGTGCAGTCACATCACAGCTTATATCTACGCCCTCATCCTTTGCCTTCCTTATCATCTCCACCGAACCCTTTGTACTCAAATGGGTTATGTGTATCCTGGCTCCGGACTCCCTGGCCAGCATTATATCCCTGCCTATCATAAGGTCATCTGACAGCCTGGATATTCCTTCCAGGCCCAGTCTGTCAGAGTATCTGCCTTCATGTACCAACCCTGTCCTGGAGAAACTGTATACTTCCTCGTGCAGTACAAGGGGCTTTTCCCATTGCCGTGAATACCTCATGATCTCAAACATGAGCCTGGCATCGGCTACCGCCATGCCGTCATCGGAAAAACAGGCAGCCCCGGCTTCCGCCAAGAGTCCCATGCTGGTCATCTCCCTGCCTTCAAGCCCCCTGGTCATGGCCGCAGCCGGATATATGCTTACACCTGTATTGCTCCCCCGTTCTATGACATACTGCAATAGTGCGGGTTCATCCAGCACAGGCCTGGTATTAGGCATGCACACCATGGTGGTGACTCCCCCGGCAAGAGCCGAAGCAGCCCCGCTTTCAATTGTCTCTTTTTCT